>NZ_BACW01000443.1:0-14416 GCF_000333315.1 Curtobacterium sp. B8 | reverse complement strand
CGTGCGCAGCCTTGTACTCGGGGTTGAGCACCCCGAGCGCAGGTGCGGCCGGTACACGAGTCGGTGTGCGGGCGACGCGAGCACCCGGTCGGCGATGGGTCGTGCCGTGGCTGGCGATCGATCCGTAGGCCGCCGCAGCACGGTCGCCCTCCCACGTCGGCGCGTAGAGCACGACGGTCCGCCCGTCCGCCGGCCAGGGCACGTCGGCCGCGAAGTGGTCCGCCTGGGGCCGGCCGATCGCGATGGTCCTGGCGTCGAGGTCGTAGTCCCAGAGCGCTGCGGCGAGCCGGTCACGAGCGGCGTCGCCGGCGATCAGGGCGTAGTCGTACGCCTTGAACTGGTTCGTCGTCATGTACATCTTGTCGCTCTCGCCGTGGTTCACGAAGACGTGCCACATGCGCCCGTACCGCATCATCTGGAAGTTGCGGGCGTTCTGGAACCGTCCGGCACCTCCACCGGGAAGCGGACGAGGTGCGCCGTCACGAAGGCGACGAGCAGCACGGCGAGGTCGAGCGCGGCCACGACCAGGGCGAACCCGGGCCGGGCACCGGCTGGCGCTCCGACGGAGACAGGACGGGACACCGCGGCGACGGCCGTGGTCGAGGCACGTGCGGGACGGACGACGAGTGACATCGCGGGACCTCCGGTCGGGTGCCGGCACGACTGGGCATCGACCGGGCTCCGCCACCGTCAACGCGCGACGGAGCAGTGCCCTACCAAAATATCACTTCCGTGTTCGGTATATCAAGTACTCAGGACGTCCGCCAGCGACCACAACACCGGCGCCTCGAGCAGCGCACCGGCCGCGGACGCGTCGACCCCGCGGACCCGGAACACCGCGCGTTCCCCGGGGAGCAGCGTCACGAAGCCCCGGTCCACGACACCGTCGGGCGACACCCGGTCGGGCTGGAGGAGGAGGTCGCGCACCACGGTCGCGGCCTCGACCACCACGCGGACGGTCGCGCCGTCCACCTCGGTCGTGGCGGTGAACCGGGCCGGCTCCCACCGCATGTCCCGGTCCGGAGCGGGCGTCCAGACCGCACGGCGGTCGTCCATGTCGGCCACGATGAGTTCGTTCCGCGGGTCGTCCACCACGCCGACGGACTCGGGCAGGGCGACCACGGCGACCCCGGCCGACAGGTGCACGGGGAGCGTCACCTCGGCCAGCACGGCGCCCGCGAGCGTCACACGTCGGACGCGCACCACGCCGTCGTTCCCGGACCGGGTCGACCGGACCGCGACCTCGACGGGCGACGAGCCGAACGCACCGGGCGACACCCCGAGCGAGACACCACCGGACCCGAGCGACAGCGTGTCCGCGAGTTCGCCCAGCTCGGCCGCCTCGCCGACGGGAGCCGACGACGCCGGGTGATCCGCGCCTCCAGGCCGGTCCGCTGCGACGGGCGCGGCCGCTGCGACGGGCGCGGCCGCTGCGACGGGCGCGGCCGCTGCGTCGGGCGCAGCCGTGGCGGCGCGCGCCGCGGGCGCAGTGACCGACGAGACGGGGCGGATCGTCAGCAGCACGTCGTCGTAGAGTCGCCGCAGTTCGTGCGCGAGCGGCTTCAACCGGCCCGCCGAGTCCACCGCGGACCACGACGACACCGCCCACAGGTCGTTCAACTGCCACAGCACGACGCCGGTGTTGCGCGGCCAGTGCGTCCGCCAGTGCTCGACGCCGGTCGCGATCGCGCGTGTCTGCTGCAGCTGCGTCAGGTAGTGCCACTGGTCGAACGACGACGGCGCGACGGCGCCGAAACGCGGCGCGATCCCGCGCGCCAGCTTCGCCATCCCGTCTTCCGCCTTCTGGTGGTGGACCACGCCCGGTGAGTCCACCTGCATCGGGGAGTCCGTCACGGCGTCCCGCAGCGTCCGCCACGCGGGCGGCGCCTGCCACCCGAACTCGGAGACGAACCGGGGCACAGACGTGCGGTACGCGGTGTCGGGGAGGCGGTTCCAGGCGTCCCACGAGTGGTGCGTCTCGTGGTCGACGTCGTTCGCGGGCAGCGCCTCGTCGCCCGACCACGGCGACGCCACCGTGTAGAAGCGCGACGGGTCGACCGCGTCGACGATCGTCGGCAGGAGGTCGAGGTAGTAGTCGAGGCCCCAGCCCCGGTCGCCGAGCACCGCGTCCCAGCCGTCGGCGTCGTGCAGCCAGATGTTCTCGTTGTTGCCGTTCCACACCACGAGCGACGGGTGCCGCGAGAGCCGGGCGACGTTGTCCCGCGCCTCGGCGACGACCTCGCTCCGGATCGGCTCGGTCTCGGGGTAGGCCGAGCACGCGAACGCGAAGTCCTGCCACACGAGCAGCCCGAGCTCGTCGCACAGTTCGTAGAAGTCGCGCGATTCGTACACGCCACCGCCCCAGACGCGCACGAGGTTCACACGCAGCGCGGCCGCCGTCCGCAGACGGTCCTCGTACCGCTCGCGCGTCACGCGAGAGACGATGACGTCGTCGGGGATCCAGTTCACGCCGCGGACGTCGATGAGCGTGCCGTTGACGTGGACCCCGAACGGCTTCCCGATCGTGTCCTGGGCGGTGTCGATCCGCGTCGACCGGAACCCCGTCCGGAAGGTGTCGCGGTCGAGGACCTCGCCGTCGACGGTCTGCAGTTCCACGGCGACGTCGTAGAGGGGCTGCTCGCCGTAGCCGCGCGGCCACCAGCGCTGCGCGTCCGGCACCCGGACGGTGACGACCGTGTCCTCGTCGCGGGGCGTGAGCTGCGCCCGCGACCGCTGCCGGGTGGTGGTCCCGTCCGGTCCGGGACCGCTCACCGTCACGACGAGCACGAGGTCGTCGTCCTCCCCGTCGTGGTCGAGGTCGGCGGTGCTCACCCCGCTCGTCGAGGGTCCTGACCGCTCGACGGTGACGTGCGTGTCGAGCACGCCCTCACCCGCCTCGACGTCCACCAGCGGGCGCACCTCGCGCAGTCGCGCGGTGGACCAGCGCTCGACGGCGACCGGTCGCCAGGGGCCGCTCGTGACCGCCGTGAGCCCCCAGTCCCACCCGAAGTTCGAGGCCGTCTTCCGGATGTACGGGAACGGCTCGTCGTACGGTCCGGGCATGCTGCCCGCGCGCGCTGCGACCCGACCCGCCTCGCGGTAGGGCGACTCGAAGAGGATCTCGAGGTCCCGCTCGGTGCGCGCGTTCGACCCGCCCGTCGCGTCCCGCAGGTCGAACCGGTAGCGCCGGTGCATGTTCCGGGTCGTGCCGATCGTGACGCCGTCGAGCGTCAGCGTGCTGACCGTGTCGAGGCCGTCGCACACGAGGTCGATCCGCTCGTGCCCGCGCGGGTCGACGTCGAGCGTTCGGCGGTACGCCCAGTCGGAGCGTCCGACCCACTTGCCGTCCGCCTCGTTGCGGTCGAACGTCGGGTCGGCCAGCAGCCCCTCGCGCTCGAGGTCGGTGTGCACCTGGCCCGGCACCGTCGCCGGGATCGTGCGCCCGGCCACCCCGTCGGGGGCTCCGGTACCGCCGGCCAGTGCCACGGTCCAGCCGTCGCGGAGTTCCTCGCGGTCGAGGGTCATGCGGGTCCTTCTCTGGGCGGACGGGGATGGTGGTCCGCCTGGTCGGGACGCCGGCCGTCGGTCCGCCGGTCGGCCGGTGACGGCCTGGAGGCGCGACACCAGTTGGCCGGGCGTCGTCACGTCGCGCGCGCAAGCGCCTGGGCGATCGCGCGAGGGGGTGTCCGGCGATGCTAGTACGCGGAGCTTGCACGGCGCCCCGTGGCAGGCTGTGCACCGTGATCACAGTTGCTCTCGCCGCGGCCCTGCGCGACGCCGGCCTGCGCTGGCACCCCGAGACCGGGGACCGCTTCGTCATCGACAAGCCGGGGGTCGACGACGACGTCTACACGGTGTCCGAGATGACCGTCGAACGGCACGACTACCCGAGCGGCACCGTCCTGGGCTTCAACGGCACCACCGAGTGGGCGCTCGACTCGGTCGAAGCACGTGAGTCGCTCTGGCTGCCCCGCGAGGACCAGCTCCGCGCACTGCTCGGGAACGCGTTCGAGTCGCTCGTGCGGTCCGGCGACGACCTCACCGTGTCCGCGACGATCGACGGCGTCACGCAGACGTTCGACGCCCCGGACGCAGCGGACGCGTACGGAGCCGCGTTGCTCGCGTACATCCGTTCTGCGCTGGACTGAACGCCCTCGAACCGGGTGACGCGCCCGGCTGGGAGTTGTCGGAATGCACGCTGGGCAGCCTTTGGTTGCATGGCGACATGACCGTTCCGAACATCACCCTGAACGACGGCAAGACCATCCCGCAGCTCGGCTTCGGCGTCTTCCAGATCGACCCCGCCGACACGAAGGACGCCACGCTCGCGGCGCTCGAGGTCGGCTACCGCCACATCGACACCGCTGAGATGTACGGCAACGAGAAGGAGGTGAGCGAGGCGATCGCGGAGTCCGGCATCGACCGCTCGGAGATCTTCGTCACGTCCAAGCTCAACAACGGCTTCCACGACCCCGAGGCAGCGCTCGAGAACGGCAAGAAGTCGGCCGACCTGCTCGGCGGCTACACGGACCTCTTCCTCATCCACTGGCCGCTCCCGACCGTCTCGGACTTCGTCCCGACGTGGAAGGCGATGGAGGAGCTGTACCGCGCCGGCACCGCCCGCTCGATCGGTGTGAGCAACTTCCAGGCCCACCACCTCAACCGTCTCGCCGCCGAGACGACCATCACCCCGGCCGTGAACCAGATCGAGGTGCACCCGTACCTGACGCAGGAGGAGCTCCGCACGTACGACCGCGAGCACGGCATCGCCACCGAGGCCTGGTCCCCCATCGCGCAGGGCCTCGTGCTCGACGACGAGACCATCACGCGCATCGCCGGCAACACCGGCAAGACGCCCGCGCAGGTCGTGCTCCGCTGGCACATCCAGCGCGGCGACATCGTCTTCCCGAAGTCGGTCACCCGTTCGCGCGTCGAGGAGAACTTCGCGATCTTCGACTTCGAGCTCTCCGACGAGGACATGACCGCGATCACGTCGCTCGACAAGGGCCACCGCACCGGTCCGGACCCGGACACGTTCGACTACGTCCCCGCCTGATCCCGGCGATGACGAAGGCCCCCGCAACCGCGGGGGCCTTCGTCATGTGCGGTCAGTTGCCCTGCTTCTGGATGACGTTCTGCGCACCGCGGTCGTCGACCTTCGACGGCGCGGTGCCGGAGTAGAGGACGTCGTTCGCGTTGCCCGAGATCGTGACCTTCTTGGCGGTCCCGAGGGTGATACGGGTGATGGCGCTCTCGACGATCAGCTCGTCGACGTCACCGAGGTGGACGATCGAGTCGTTGCCCGACACGGTCACCTTCCCGCAGGAGCCGTCGAGGGTGACCTCGGCGCCGGACTGGTCGATGATGGCGGCGCCGTCGATGCACTTGCCCTCGGCCTTCTCGTCGGGGACGCGCACGTCGGCGTCCGCCATCGCCTTGCTCTTGGTGGCCGAGGCGGAAGCGGAGGCCGTCGCGCTGGGGGCGGACTGTCCGCCGTCCGTGGCGGTGCAGCCAGCCAGGACGGCGACGAGTGCTGCCGCGGCGAGGGCGGGGGCGAGGATCCGGGTGGTGCGCATGGCGGTGCCTTTCGTTCGGGGTGGGGCGTGCCGGGAGTCGTGGGGAGGGCCCGGCCCAGAGCGAGCCGGGCCCTCGTGTGCAGCAGGCTGCTGCGGAGTGGGTGTTACTGGGCGTTGCGGTCGACCGTGAAGGAGGACGACACGGTCGAGGTCTTGCCCGACTTGAGCGTCTGCTTCACCTCGAGGCCGGCGTAGGTGCCGCCGCGCGCCAGGTCGAAGTCCGCCGTAGCGCTCCAGGTGCCGTCAGCGCCGACCGTGGCGGTGGCGACCGTGGTCCGCGAGGAACCGACGCGGATCTGCGCGCCCGGGGTCGCCGTGCCGACGAAGGTCGGTCGCAGCACCGTGACGTTGGCGTTCTGCGCCGGAGCCGACAGGGTCAGCTCGCGGAACGCCTCGTTCGACACGGTGAACTTCACTCGGACCGTACCGGTGACCGTGCCGCGCACGGTCTGGTCGACGTAGAGGTTGTACTCACCCGGCGCGAGCGGTGAGGCAGCGCTCGTCGTCGCGACCCACTGGCCGTTGCGGACGGTACCGGTCGCCACGACGCGGCTCGAGCCACGCACGGTGATCGTCGCGCCCTCGTGGCCGGTGCCACGGAACTCCGGCGTCAGGGTGTCCAGGACCTGGTCGGCACTCGGGCTCGTCACGGTGTGCTGCGTCACGACCGGTGCCGTCTCACCGATGGTGAAGGCGTGCTGGATGGTTCGCTTGAGACCGCCCTTGCTCGTCTGGTCGAAGTACAGGTTGTACGAGCCCTTGTCGAGCTGCACGGTCGAGTTGCCCGCCCATGCGCCCTGCGCGTTCACCGTCGCGGTCGCGACCTGGCGGACCGAACCGCGGACGACGATCTTGCTGTCGGCCTGGCCCGTGCCGGCGAACCGGACGGTGCCCGGCTCGACGGTGCCGTTCTGCGCCGGGGTGGTCACGACCACCGGTGCGGCCGGCATGCCGTAGTCGAGCGTGAAGGTCTTCGCGTTGCCCGCGTCGCCCTGCACGATCGCGCTGAACGTGTTGACGCCCGAGGTGGCCTTCGTCGGGTCGATGGTGATCTGGTACGTACCATCGGCGCCCGCGACCGCGCGGCCGATCTCCGTGCCGACCGAGTTGCGCAGGATCACGGTCGAGCCCGCCGGGGCCGAACCGTGCGCGACGGCCGGCTTGGTCACGTCCTGCGCGTCGAACCGACCAGCAGCCGTGAAGTCCACGGTCGCCTCACCCGGGTTCACCGTCACCGAAGCGGAGGTGGTGTTCGCACCCTTCGACATCTGCTTCGCCTCGAGCGTGTGCTCGCCGGCGGTCAGCGTCGCGGTACCCGACCACGTGCCGTTGCTGCGGACCTTGGTCGAGATGACCGGGGTGCGGCCGGAGTTGTCGAAGACCTGCACGTCGGAGCCGGCCTCACCGGAACCGGTGATCGCGGTGGACCCGGCGGGCACCTCCTCCTGGTCCTCGGGGCCGGTGATCGCCACGGCCTTGCCGTAGTCGAGGCTGACGTCCTTCGAGCCGCCGTCCTTGCCGTCGATCGTCTGCGTGACGGTGAGGGCGAGGGCGCCGCCCTTGTTCGGGGCCGTGACGTCGAACGAGTACGTGCCGTCGGCTGCCGCGGTCGTGGTGCCGAGCGTCGTCGTGCCGTTCTTGAGCGTGACGGTCGCGTCCGGCTCGGCGGTGCCCGACACGGTCGCCTTCTTCGCGATGTCCGCGTCGAAAGAGCCGGACGCTTCGAGCTGCGCGTACGCAGCCCCGAGGTTGTCGGGCAACCCGATCCAACTCGAGTCGGGCGCATCTGCGGTCGCGAACGTCTTGATGTCGCGGTTCCAATTGAAGGTGCGACCGGTCAGGTACGGCTTGCCGGTAGGGCTAGGACCTGTCTCGGTGAATCTCAGCGCCCCACTTGGCTCCTGCTTCAGCGAGGTTCCCGGCGTGAGCTTTCCAGTGTCGTCGGCGCACGTCAGGAAGTACGAGAAGTAGTCGTAGCCCCGGGATCCCGTGGTCAGACAGAGCTCCCGATCCTGGGTCAGGTCGAGCGGTGCCAGTAGCTGAAAGTGCCCGTCGCTGGTCGGACGCACGGTCAGGTGGATGCCGTATCGCTGCGCGATCGCAGCGGTCGAGTAGGTCGCGACGTCCTGAACCTGCACGTTCTCGTTGCCGCTGACGCCTTCCGCTGTGAGCGTGTTGAAGGTCGAAGGACCCTGCTGGGAGATGAGCTGCACGGTCCGAAGCGATCCGGCCCGCGTGGGAGCCGCAGACGCGGAAGCCGCACCGAAGGACAGGCCGGACGCGATCGTCGCGACGGCGAGAGCCGAAGCCCCCAGGCCCTTCGCGAGACGCTTCTTCTTGGATGACATGGTTGGTGATCCCTTTCGAGGGGGTCGGGCCGCGTGCTCTCGCTCGGACGATCGGGCCGTCGGCGGCTCGCGGTGGGATGTTCGCGGGAGACCCCGCTGCCGTACCAGAATATCAAACCGACCACTGAAATACAACATCCACGATTGCGAATCACTTGAGCCGACTCATGGCAAGTTCCGAGGCGCTCACCTTGACGTCCAGGTGCAGGTGAGTAGGGTTGAGTCCATCGGACGCAAGTCCAACGACTTCAGCACCACGAGTACCAACAGAAGGAGCACCAACACATGGGACGTGCAGTAGGCATCGACCTCGGAACCACCAACTCGGTCGTCAGCGTGCTCGAAGGCGGTGAGCCCACGGTCATCGCGAACGCCGAGGGCATGCGCACCACGCCGTCGATCGTCGCCTTCACGAAGGACGGCGAGGTGCTGGTCGGCGAGACCGCCAAGCGCCAGGCCGTCACGAACGTCGACCGCACCATCGCCTCCGTCAAGCGCCACATCGGCACCGACTGGAAGGTCGACATCGACGGCAAGCAGTACACGCCGCAGGAGATCTCGGCGCGTACCCTCGGCAAGCTCAAGCGCGACGCCGAGCAGTACCTCGGTGAAGACGTCACCGACGCGGTCATCACCGTCCCGGCGTACTTCAACGACGCCGAGCGCCAGGCCACGAAGGACGCCGGTGAGATCGCCGGCCTCAACGTCCTCCGCATCATCAACGAGCCGACCGCCGCCGCGCTGGCGTACGGCCTCGACAAGGGCAAGGAAGACGAGCTCATCCTGGTCTTCGACCTCGGTGGTGGCACCTTCGACGTCTCGCTGCTCGAGGTGGGCAAGGACGACGATTTCTCCACGATCCAGGTCCGCGCGACGGCCGGTGACAACCGCCTCGGCGGCGACGACTGGGACCAGCGCATCGTCGACTACCTCGTCAAGAAGTTCAAGGACGAGCACGGCGTCGACCTCTCGACTGACAAGATCGCCAAGCAGCGCCTCAAGGAAGCCGCCGAGCAGGCGAAGAAGGAGCTCTCGTCGCAGATGTCGGCGAGCATCCAGCTCCCCTACCTGACGCTCACCGCCGACGGTCCGCTCAACCTCGACGAGACCATCTCGCGCGCCCAGTTCGAGCAGATGACCTCCGACCTGCTCGACCGCACGAAGAAGCCCTTCAACGACGTCATCAAGGAAGCCGGTGTCTCGGTCAACGACATCGCGCACGTGGTGCTCGTCGGCGGCTCGACCCGCATGCCCGCCGTGGCCGAGGTCGTCAAGAGCCTCACGGGTGGCAAGCAGCCGAACCAGGGCGTCAACCCCGACGAGGTCGTGGCCGTCGGTGCCGCGCTGCAGGCCGGCGTCCTGAAGGGCGAGCGCAAGGACGTCCTCCTCATCGACGTCACGCCGCTGTCGCTCGGCATCGAGACCAAGGGCGGCCTGATGACGAAGCTCATCGACCGCAACACCGCGATCCCGACCAAGCGCAGCGAGACCTTCACGACGGCCGACGACAACCAGCCGTCGGTGGCGATCCAGGTCTTCCAGGGCGAGCGCGAGTTCACCCGCGACAACAAGCCGCTCGGCACCTTCGAGCTGACCGGCATCGCCCCGGCCCCCCGTGGCGTCCCGCAGGTCGAGGTCACCTTCGACATCGACGCCAACGGCATCGTGCACGTGTCCGCGAAGGACAAGGGCACGGGCAAGGAGCAGTCGATGGTCATCTCCGGCGGCTCGTCCCTGCCGAAGGAGGACATCGAGCGCATGGTCCGCGAAGCCGAGGAGCACGCGGCCGAGGACAAGGCCCGCCGTGAGGCCAACGAGCGTCGCAACCAGGCCGAGCAGCTCGTCTACTCGATCGAGAAGCTCATCAAGGAGAACGACGACAAGCTCCCCGCGGACGTCAAGTCCGAGGTGCAGGCCGACGTCGACGCCCTGAAGTCGGCACTCGCGGGCGAGGACGACGACGCCGTCAAGACCGCCTTCGACAAGCTCAACGAGTCGCAGGGCAAGCTCGGCCAGGCGATCTACTCGGAGAGCGCAGCCTCGCAGCAGGACGCCTCCGCCGCAGGCGGTGCAGGGGCCGGCGCCGAAGGCGCCACCGCTGACGACGAGGACATCGTCGACGCCGAGGTCGTGGACGACGAGGACGACAAGGACAAGAAGTAGATGACGGACCCCAAGGACAACGTGCCGAACGAGGACGAACCCCAGGTCGAGGGCGACGCCACCAACGCGCAGGAGCCCGAGGACCTCATCGAGGCGGAGGGACCGGACGTGGAACTCCCCACGGACGGCCCCGCCGCCGGCGGCCCCCAGAGCGATCTGAGCCCCGAGGACGAAGCGCTGCTGGCTGACGCTGCCAGGGGCATCGCCGAGGACAAGCTCAGCAGCGAGGACCGCGACCTGGTGGCCGAGATGCGCGCCGACATGCTCCGCGCGCAGGCCGAGCTGGTGAACTTCCGGAAGCGCGTCGAACGCGACCGCGAGGCCAACCGCGAGGTCGCCATCGCCGAGGTCGTGCGGGCACTCCTGCCCGCGCTCGACGACCTCACTCGCGCCGAGGCCCACGGTGACCTCGCCGAGGGGCCGATGCAGGTCATCGGTCAGAAGATCCGCGGCGGCTTCGAGAAGTTCAAGCTCGTGCAGATCGGCGAGAAGGGCGAGGCCTTCGACCCGAACATCCACGAGGCGATCGTGCAGCTCCCCACGCCGGGGGCGACCGCGCAGACCGTGGCGGACGTCGTCGAGCCGGGCTACAAGCTCGGCGAGCGCGTCCTCCGTGCGGCCAAGGTCGCGGTCGCGGTCCCGGCCTGACCGCGGGAAGGAGGTAGGGATTCATGGCCAGTCAGGACTGGTTCGACAAGGACTTCTACAAGGTCCTCGGTGTCGACAAGACGGCGAGCGACGCTGAGCTGAAGAAGACCTACCGGAAGCTCGCGCGGCAGTACCACCCGGACTCCAACCCGGGTGACGCCGCCGCCGAGGCCCGCTTCAAGGAGATCAGCGAGGCGTACTCGGTGCTGTCCGACAAGGAGCAGCGCCAGGAGTACGACCAGGTCCGTGCCATGGGCTCGGGCGCCCGCTTCACCGCGGGTGGCCCGGGCGCCCAGGGCGGCTTCGAGGACGTCTTCGGCGGCATGTTCGGCGGCGGGGGCGGTCAGCGTGTCCGGTTCGGACAGCCCGGCAACGGACGCGGCGGCGCGAGCGGCTTCGAGGACATCCTCGGCGGCATGTTCGGCGGTGGCGGCGGCTTCGGCCAGTCCAACGGCGGCTACCGCGGGTTCGGTGGCCCCACGAAGGGCGCCGACGTCACCGCCTCCACGACGCTCGACTTCGCGACCGCGATCGCCGGCGACACCGTCAAGCTCGCACAGGGCAACGGTCGCACGGTCAACGTGCGCATCCCGGCCGGGGTCGCGGACGGGCAGAAGATCCGCCTCCGCGGACGCGGGCAGCCCTCCCCCGACGGCGGCGAGGCCGGCGACCTCGTGGTCACGGTCTCGGTCCGCAAGCACCCGGTGTTCGAGCGTGACGGGCTCAACCTCCGCGTCGACGTCCCCGTGACGTTCGCCGAGGCGGCGCTCGGCGCGACGATCCAGGTGCCGACGCTCGGCGGCGAGCCCGTCAAGCTGCGGGTCGCCCCCGGCACCCCGTCGGGTCGTGTCCTCCGTGTCAAGGGCCGCGGGGTCACGACGAAGAAGGGCACCGGCGACCTGCTCGCCACCGTGCAGGTCGCGGTGCCATCGCACCTCACGGACAAGCAGCGCGAGGCCGTCGAGGCCCTCGCGGCCGCCCTGCCCGACGAGGACCCCCGCGAGGACCTCCTCGCCAAGGCGCGCGGCTAGCGTCATGAACGCCCGGTCTGGAGGCTCGGTGCGGCTCCGACACGGAGCCGCACCGAGCCTCTCCCCACCGGCACGGCCGACACGCCGCTGGCGCGTCGCGTCGGGACCGGCGGCGTGGGCCCAGGCTGTTGTGCACCACGCGCTGAACGGAAGGGGCGGTCGATGACCGACATGGACGAGAACTCGCCCGTCTTCGCCATCGCCATGGCAGCCGAGCTGGCCGAGATGCACCCGCAGACGCTGCGGCAGTACGACCGGCTCGGTCTCGTCGTGCCCGGCCGGACCCGCGGCGGCTCGCGGCGCTACTCGATGCGCGACATCGCCCAGCTGCGGGAGATCGCGCGCCTCGGGTCCGAGGGCGTCTCGCTCGAGGGCATCCGGCGGGTGCTCGAACTCGAGAACGAGAACCGAGCGCTGCGCTCGCGGGTGTCCGAGCTCGAGACGGCCCTGGCCGACCAGCTCATCAACCGTCCGGGCGCACGCGTGTTCGCCGCCTCGGCCACCGGTGCGGCCGTCCCGCTGCGCGCCGGGGTGCGGCCGCAGCGGAACACGCAGATCGTCCTGTGGCGCCCGCCGCACTAGGCGTCACTGGGTAGGGTGGCGCCGTGCCACCGGACCTCGCCGACCTGTTCCGCCGTCGCGACGACGACGCGCCGGACCTGATCACGATCGACGGCACCGACCGCTTCATCCTCGACGAGGCACCGCACGTCCACGGCGACGCACTCCGGCAGCCCGGGGAGGTCGCGGTCGTCGACGACCGCAACGGCGTGCTGACGCTCGGCGTGATCACCGTGCACGGCGCATCCGACGTCCGGGTCGTCCAGGACTCCCTCGTCGGTGTGCGTGCGCTCGAGGCCAACGCCGGCGCGTTCGGGCGCCGGGGCTTCCACCACCCGGACTCGCTCGAACGGGCATTCACCGACGCGCGGCTCGTCCTGCTCCGCCTGTCGAAGTCGAACGACCGACTCGACGAGGTCGCCCGCGCGGTCGCCCGCTACGCCGCCCCCGACGTGGTGCTGCTCTGCGGTGGCGTGTCGAAGCACATGAACCTCGGGCAGAACGACGTGCTCCGCCGGTACTTCGGCGAGGTGACCGCGTCCCGAGGCCGCGGGAAGTCCCGACTGCTCGTCGCGCAGGACCCCTTGCGCGCCTCGGCCGTCCGGGCGGACACGTCGAACCCGTGGCCGCGTTCGGTGCACAACGACGAGCTCGGGATGACCCTCGTCGCGCACGGCGGCGTGTTCGCCGGGACGTCGCTCGACCTCGGGACGCGCGTGCTCCTCCAGGTCATGGACGACGCGGTCCCGACCGCACGTACCGCCGTCGACCTCGGCTGCGGGAACGGTGTCATCGCGGTGTCGCTGGCGCGCCGCCGGCCGTCGATCAAGGTCGTCGCCACCGACGTCTCCCAGATCGCCGTCGCATCGACCCGTGCGACCGCCGAGGCGAACGGCGTCGCGGACCGCGTGCAGGCCGTGCGGACGGACGCCGGCGACGAGCTCCAGGACCGCTCGTCCCAGCTGGTCCTGTGCAACCCGCCCTTCCACGCGGACACCACGGTGACCACCGACGCGGCGGAGGCGATGTTCCGGAACGCTGCCACGATCCTCCAGGGCGGTGGTGAACTGTGGTGCGTCTGGAACTCGCACCTGCGGTACCGGCCGGTGCTCGAGCGGGTGGTCGGGACGACGCGTCAGGTCGTCCGGACCGACAAGTTCACGGTGACCGCGTCGCGCGTCTCCTGACGCGGCTCAGCGCGCGTCCTCGACCGCTGCGCCGATCTGCCGCCACAGCGAGCGCGCCCACGGCTCGGTGAGGTGCCCGTGATCGCGGTACAGCAACGTGTTCCCGGACACCACGCCGCAGCGGGTCGGTGAGCAGAACCAGTCGGTGAGGTCGACGTAGCGGTGGCCGGCGGCCTCGGTCACCCGCCGCTCCGACGCGACCCGTGCCGCGTCCACGCCGACGTGCCGGTCGACGCCGCAAGCGTCGGTGTCGTCGAGGTTCGCGGAGAGGCACCGCGGGACCGACTCCGCGAACTCCGGGGTGTCGGCGAGGACGCTCACCCGCGAGCGCTCAGGCAGCGCGGCCAGCGTCCGCCGGAGGCCGTCCCGCGAGAGGGTGGTGCGGGCCGCACGGTCCGACTCGTCGGGAGCGGCCGCGAGCGGCAGGTGCGCCGAACCCGCGACGAGCACGACGTCGGGGGCCTCGGCCGCGAGTCGCTGCAGCACTCCGGCGCGCCACGTGTCGCACTCCCGGTAGGGGCGCCCGGAGGTGAGGACCTCGACGTCGACCATCGTGCACGCGTTCTTCGTGTACCCGAGCACCCGGACCCCGCCGTGCCGGTCGGCCCAGGCCTCGAGTGCGGGCATCCAGTGCGCGGCGTGCGAGTCCCCCACGAGCGCGACCGTCAGGATGCCGTCGGGATCGCCGAGCACGCAGGAGTTGATCGTCGTGTCGGAGGCCGACTCCACGTGGCAGCCTCGTCGTCGGTAGTCCGACGTCGAGTCGGTTGCGCGGTCGAGCTGCGGGTCGAGACCGACAGGGACGAATGGGGTGAAGGTCGGCGGCTCGGTGGGCGTCACGTCCGCGGTCGTGCGGTCGGACGTCAAGGTGCGCGGGGCCGCGGCCATGCCGGCTCCGAGGA
>NZ_BACW01000444.1:0-1152 GCF_000333315.1 Curtobacterium sp. B8 | reverse complement strand
CGTCGAGCGAACTCCGCCGCAGGAAGGCACCGACGCGGGTGACCCGCGGATCGTGCTGCATCTTGAAGAGCGGCCCGGCGCCCTCGTTCGCGGCTTCGAGTGCTGCCACGCGGGCTTCGGCGTCGACGCACATGGTCCGGAACTTGAGGATCGAGAAGTCGCGTCCGCCGCGGCCGACCCGCGTCTGACGGAAGAACACCGGTCCGCCGTCATCGAGCCGGATCACGAGCGCGATCACCGCGAAGAGCGGCGCGAGCAGAAGGAGCCCGAGCCCGGCCCCCACGACGTCGAGCAGTCGCTTGCCGGTCCGGCGCCGGTAGTCCGGGATCTCGACGTGCATGAGCGGGAGACCGTCCACGGGGCGCTCGTGCACTCGACCCGTGGCGATGTCGGCGAGGGGTGAGGACACCACGAGCTCGACCCCGCGCTCCTCGAGCTGCCAGCCGAGGCGTCGCAGCCGCTCGTGCCCGCCCCGGACGGCGCCGGCGACGACCACCGCCGAGACGCCCGTGGCCGACGCTCGGTCGAGCACGTCGTCGATCCCGCCGAGGACCGCGACCCGTGCGCTTCCCAGTTCGACGGTCTCCCCGACGCTGAGACAGTCGGTCACGACCCCGGTGACCCGGTACCCGGCGACGGGTGTGGTCGCGATGCGGCGCCCGACGTAGCGCACGTCCTCGGCGTCACCGACGAGCAGGACGTCCTGCAGTCGTTCGCCACGGCCACGACGACGTGCGAGCACGGTCCGCACCGCTTTCCGTTCGACAGCGAGCAGCGCCATCCCGAGCGGGAAGGCGATCGCGACGTACCCGCGTGCGATGTCGAGCTGCACCGCGTACGCGACGATGGCGACGATCGCGCCGGCAACGAGGCTCGCGGTCACGAGCCGGCGGTACTCCTCGTTCCCGACCCCGGCGATCCGGGCGTTGCGCGTCCCGAACGACGACAGCAGGGTCATCCAGACGACGACGATCGCGGGCGCGACGACGAACTCGACCCAGCCGGCAGTGACGGAACCGTCCGGCACCTCCACCGGGAAGCGGACGAGGTGCGCCGTCACGAAGGCGACGAGCAGCACGGCGAGGTCGAGCGCGGCCACGACCAGGGCGAACCCGGGCCGGGCACCGGCTGGCGCTCCGACGGAGACAGGAC
>NZ_BACW01000445.1:0-4466 GCF_000333315.1 Curtobacterium sp. B8 | reverse complement strand
CCGCGCCTCCAGGCGGTCACCTTGCGCACCTGCGCCCGGACGCCCCCTCGCGCGCCGAGCTACTCCTCGACGATCTCGGCGTCGTCGATGATCTCCGCGAGCTCGAACGGCTCGACCGTCAGCTCGTCACCCGACTCCGCGACGTCCACGCGGACGGTGTCGCCGTCACGGACGTCGCCCGCGAGGATCGCGCGCGCCAGCCGGTCGTCGATCTGCCGCTGCATGAGCCGCCGCAGCGGTCGCGCACCGTACACCGGGTCGTACCCACGCTCGGCGAGCCAGGTCCGCGCGGAGGGCGTCACGGCCAGCTCGAGTCGGCGGTCCGACAGTCGCCGGGCCAGCCGGTCGACGTACAGCGACACGATCTGGCCGAGGTCCTCCGAGGTCAGCGCCTGGAACACCACGATGTCGTCGAGTCGGTTCACGAACTCGGGCCGGAACGCCTGCGTCACCATCTCGCGGACGCCCTCCTCGCGCTGTTCGGCGGTGAGTGAGGTGTCGGTGAGGAACTGCGACCCGAGGTTCGAGGTGAGGATCAGGATCGTGTTCCGGAAGTCCACGGTCCGACCCTGGCCGTCCGTCAGTCGCCCGTCGTCGAGTACCTGGAGCAGCACGTCGAACACCTCCGGGTGCGCCTTCTCGACCTCGTCGAGCAGCACGACCGAGTAGGGCCGCCGTCGCACCGCCTCGGTGAGCTGCCCACCGGCCTCGTACCCGACGTACCCGGGCGGGGCACCGATCAGGCGCGCGACCGTGTGCTTCTCGCCGTACTCGCTCATGTCGATGCGGACGAGGGCCTTCTCGTCGTCGAACAGGAACTCCGCGAGCGCCTTGGCGAGCTCGGTCTTGCCGACGCCGGTGGGGCCGAGGAACAGGAACGACCCCGTCGGGCGGTCCGGGTCGGAGATGCCCGCGCGGGTGCGACGGACGGCTTCGGACACGGTGTTCACGGCGGAACGCTGCCCGATGATCCGACGGCCGAGTTCGCTCTCGAGGTGCAGGAGCTTCTCGGTCTCGCCCTGCAGCAACCGTCCCACCGGGATGCCCGTCCACTGCGCGATCACGGCGGCGATGTCCTCGTCGGTGACGCTGTCGTTCACCATCCGCTCGGCGCTCTCGGCCTGCTCGGCTGCGGCCAGCTCGGCCTCGATGCGGGGCTTTTCGCCGTACTCGAGGCGGCTCACAGTCTCGTAGTCGGCCTCCCGCTGCGCACGCTGGGACCGCATGTTGAGGTCGTCGAGCTGCTGCTTGAGCTCGCCGATCCGGTTGAGCGAAGCGCGCTCGGCCTGCCACCGCTGCTCGAGTTCGGCGAGCAGGGTCTCCCGGCTCGCGAGCTCTGCGCGCAGGGTCTCGAGCCGCGCCTTCGAGGCGTCGTCCTTCTCCTGCTTGAGCGCGAACTCCTCGACGCGCAGCCGGTCGACGGTGCGCTTCAGCTCGTCGATCTCGACCGGGGAGGAGTCGATCTCCATGCGGAGTCGCGACGCCGCTTCGTCGATGAGGTCGATCGCCTTGTCGGGCAGCTGGCGCCCGGAGATGTACCGGTTCGACAGGCTCGCCGCGGCGACGAGCGCGGAGTCGTTGATGGTCACCTTGTGGTGCGCCTCGTACCGCTCCTTGAGGCCGCGGAGGATCGCCACCGCGTCCTCGACGCTCGGCTCCCCCACGTAGACCTGCTGGAAGCGCCGTTCGAGAGCCGCATCCTTCTCGATGTACTCGCGGTACTCGTCGAGCGTGGTCGCCCCGATCAGCCGGAGCTCGCCGCGGGCCAGCATCGGCTTGAGCATGTTCGACGCCGCGACCGATCCCTCGCCGCCGCCGGCGCCCATGAGCGTGTGCAGCTCGTCGATGAAGGTGATGACCTGCCCGTCGGAGTCGTTGATCTCCTTGAGCACGGCCTTGAGCCGCTCCTCGAACTCGCCGCGGTACTTCGCGCCGGCGATGAGGGCGGAGATGTCGAGCGACACGAGTCGCTTGTCCTTGAGCGAGTCGGCGACGTCACCGGCGACGATGCGCTGTGCGAGCCCCTCGACTACGGCGGTCTTGCCGACGCCGGGCTCGCCGATGAGCACGGGGTTGTTCTTGGTCCGGCGCGTCAGCACCTGGGACACGCGCCGGATCTCGGCGTCCCGCCCGATCACCGGGTCGAGCTTGCCGCTCCGGGCGATCGCAGTGAGGTCGACGCCGTACTGCTCGAGGGCGGTCTTCTGTCGCTCTTGCGAGTCAGGAGCGCCCTGGAGGTTCGCCATGCGTTCCGTCCTTTCGTTGCGGTGGTCGTGTACTTGAGTCTACTGCACTCAACTTCTGTCCGGCAGGGATTCTTCCCGGTCCGGGTTCCTGATGCCGACCGCGCTCACCACGGACCCGGCGAGCAGCAGGAGCCCCATGACCACGACCGCGCGGTGGAACCCGACCGTACTCATCGCGCCCCCGAGCACGACACCAGCAAGCGCCACCACCACGAGGCTCGCGATCCGCGCGACCGCGTTGTTGACGGCGGAACCGATGCCCGCCTCGCGCTCCGGCACCGATCCCAGTACCGCGCTCGTCAGCGGCGTCACCATGAGCGAGATCCCCAGGCCGATGAAGACCAGGCCGGGCAGCACGGTCCACCAGTACGCCGCCGGGTCGTCCCCGACGAACAGCATGAGGAACGACCCGCCGGCCGCGACCGCGGGCCCCGCAGCCATGAACCACCGCGGCCCGTACCGCCCGGCGAAGGAACCGACCGTCGTCGAGAGCAGGAGGAGCAGGACCGTCGGCGGGAGGGTCGCGACCCCGGCGACCCATGCCGGGAAGGCCCAGACCTCCTGCAGGAACAGCGTGACGACGAAGCCGACCATCCCGATCGCCCCGTAGATCGAGAGCGTGGCGAGGTTTCCGACGGCGAAGTTCCGCGCTCGGAACAGCCGCAGGTCCACGAGCGGCTGTTCGACCCGGCGCTCCCACGGCACGAACGCCGCGAGCGCCAGCCCTCCCACCACGAGCGCTGCGACCACGACCGGCGACGACCAGCCGAGCCGCTCCTGCTCGATCAGCCCGAGGACGACCCCACCGATGCCGACGACCGCGAGCACGGCTCCGACGACGTCGACCCGCGGCCTCCCGAGAGGCCGGAGGTCCCCGGAGATCCGCGCGACGAGCGGGATCGTGACGGCGATCGGCACCGCGGTGAGGACGAAGATCCACCGCCAGCCGATCCCGTCGACGATCAGCCCACCGATCACCGGCCCGACGATCACGGCCGCGCTCGACCACGCCGTCCACGAACCGATCGCCCTGCCCTGCGCGGCACCGCGGAACGCCGCGATGATGAGCGCGAGGGCGCTCGGCGTGACCAGCGCACCGCCGACGCCCTGGAGCGCTCGGGACACGATGAGGACCTCGCCCGTGGGTGCCGCAGCGCAGACGATCGAGGCGACACCGAACACGATCAGCCCGAGCGTGATGATCCGCACCCGGCCGAACAGGTCGGACAGCGAACCGGCGACGAGGATGAGCGAGCCGAGCGTCACCAAGTACGCGTCGACGACCCACTGCTGCACGACGAGCCCGCCGCCGAGTTCGTCCCGGATCGCCGGGAGCGCCACGTTCACGACGCTGGCGTCCAGCCCGACGACGAACGAGGCCAGGATCGCCACGACGAGGACGAGTCGGCGATCGTCGCGGAGCGGGGCCTCGGGCGTCGGCATGCGTTCATCCTCCCCGTTCCCCGCTCGGTGCGCGCACGACGAAGCCCCCGCGACCGATGTGGTCGCGGGGGCTGCCGACAGGACGGGGCTGGGTGTCCTAGCGGTTGGAGTCGGTGTTCGGGTGGACCGACGGACCCGGGTTGAGGACCGGACCGGCGGGCTGCGCGGCGGTGTTCTGCGCAGTGGTGTTCGGCACGGTGGCGTCGGTCGCGGCCGTGTTCTGCACGCCCTGGTCGCCGGACTTCTTGTCGCCTTCGCCCATCTCCTTCTTGAAGATGTTGATCGACTGCCCGAGGCCCTTCGCCAGCGCCGGGAGCTTGGTCGCCCCGAACAGCAGGATGACGATCCCGAGGATGATCAGCAGATGGATGCCGGTGAGGCCTGCGAACATCATGACTCCTTCGATGGTGAACTGGTCGCCGTGCTCGGGTCTTCTTCGACACACGCGGCGGAAGCTCGTGGTGCAGACATCGTAACTCGGTCGGTCGGGTAATCCCAGGCGAGGAGCCCAACGGACACCGTTCGCCCAGGATCGCCGGCCGGTGTCAGTAGGCCCCGCGGGACCGCAGCACCGAAGGGATCGTCCGCGCGAGGATGACGAGATCGTGCAGGAACGACCAGTTCTCGACGTAGTGGAGGTCGAGCCGCACCCCCTCGGCCCAGTCGAGGTCCGACCGACCGCTGACCTGCCAGAGTCCGGTGATGCCCGGCGTCACGAGGAGGCGTCGGTCCGCGAAGTCCTCGTACACGGCGACCTCCTTCGGGAGCGCCGGACGC
>NZ_BACW01000446.1:0-5977 GCF_000333315.1 Curtobacterium sp. B8 | reverse complement strand
TGTTCGGGTCGGGGTTCGTGAGTGAGGGTCAGACCGGTTCCGGCGTCGGTTCCGGCGTCGGTTCCGGTGCCGTTCCCGGGGTCGCGGCGGACGTCGTCGCGGGCCGGAGGATGCGGACCTCGACGGCCGAGGGGTCGGTGTGGTCGAGGGCGGGGACGTCGCTGCCCGGGAGGGCTGCGGCTGCCGCTCCGGTCGCGACGGCCTGGGCGAGACGCTCCTCCGGGCGAGCTCCGGCGACCTCGGCGAGCAGGTAACCGGCGAGGGAGGAGTCTCCCGCGCCGACGGTCGAGCGGGCGACGATGCGCGGGGCTGCGGCCGCGAAGGACCCCTCCGGGCCGACGAGGACGGCGCCGGCGCTGCCGAGGGTGAGCAGGACCGAGTCCACTCCCCGCGACCGGAGTCGATCGGCGGCCGCGGCGGCTGCATCGAGGTCGCGCTCGTACTCGTCGGGATCGCCGCCGACGACCTCGGCGAGTTCCTCGGCGTTCGGCTTCACGAGGTCGATCCGCTCGCCGGACTGCAGCAGCGCGGTGAACGGGACGCCCGACGAGTCGACCGCGATCCGGACGTCGTCGCCGTGTCGTGCGCGGACGGCCCGGACGAGCACGGCGAGGGCGTCGTCGGGCAGGCCGGGCGGCAACGAGCCGGCGAGGACGACCCAGCGGGCACCGGGTCCGGTCGGGGTCGGTCCGGCCGAGTCGGCCACGAGGGCGGCGAACTCGTCGAGCCTGCCGGCGAGCGAGGGGCCGGGCTCGTTGAGCTTCGTCGTGGTGCCGGTCGGTTCGGTGACCGTGACGTTGGAGCGCAGCGGCGCACCGATGGCCATGGCGGCGGTCGGGATGCCACGCGTGGCGAGGCCGAGCAGGACGGGGTCGAGCTCGTCCCCGGGCAGCACGGCGATCGTGTCACCACCGCTCGCGACGACGACGCGGGAGACGTTGACGCCCTTGCCGCCCGGCTCGGCGGTGCTCCGGGTCGCTCGCTGGACGGCGCCGCGCTGCAGCTCGCCCGCGAGCTCGATGGTGCGGTCCAGGCTCGGGTTCGGCGTGACCGTGACGATGCGCGTGCTCGGGCGCCCGCTGGTGCTGGTGTTCCGGTCGGTGCTCATGCGACGACCACCTCGACGTCGGCTTCGGCGAGCGCTCCGGCGAGGTCCGCCGGAAGCTCCTCGTCGGTGACGACGGTGTCGACCTCGTCGAGTCGGGCGAAGCGCATGAGGGCCTCGACCCCGTGCTTCGCGGGGTCTGCCAGCACGACGCTTCCGCCGCGCTGCGAGGACGTACGCCGCCTTCACCGCGGCCTCGTA
This sequence comes from Curtobacterium sp. B8, assembly GCF_000333315.1. Lineage (NCBI taxonomy): Bacteria > Bacillati > Actinomycetota > Actinomycetes > Micrococcales > Microbacteriaceae > Curtobacterium > Curtobacterium sp. B8. The sequence goes on along the minus strand of NZ_BACW01000446.1, from coordinate 4,671 downwards.
CTCGTCCGGCGTGCTCAGGCCGAAGCCGGCGGACAGTCCGTTGGTCCCCACGAAGGCGATGTCGGGGCGGAGGGCACCGATCTGCTCGACCGTGGCCGTTCCGACCGCGGCACTCGTCACGCCGCGGACACGTCCACCGAGCAGGTGGAGCTCCACGTGCTCGCTGTGCTGCAGCGCGGATGCGATGGGCACGGAGTTCGTGATGACCGTCAACGTGGCGCCGGCGGTCGCGGGCTCCCAGCGGGCGAGCTCGGCGGCGACGGCTGCGCAGGTCGTGCCGGCGTCGAGGGCGATCGAGCCGGTGAAGGTCGGCGGGACGAGGCGCATGGCCGCCCGGGCGATCGCGCTCTTGGCGGTCCCGTGCTGGCCCTCCCGCTCGGCGACGCTCAGCTCGACGACGCTCGACCGGCCGACGGGGACCGCTCCCCCGTGCACGCGGCGCAGGACGCCGGCGGACTCGAGGGCGTCCAGGTCGCGTCGCACGGTCTCGGTGGTGACGTCGAAGTGCTCGGCCAGCTCGGCGACGGACACCCGGCCTGCCGACTGCAGCGAGGCGGCGATGGCGTCGTGCCGCTCGGTTGCGTACATGCCCGAACTCCTTCGTTCCCGTGGGTTTCGAGCACTGTACGCCGCAAAGCCACACGTTCGCAACCGTTTCGTACCGAAACCAACACGGAAGCAGGAGCCGGACTCGCCGCTTCGGGTCACGACGCCCCGCTCAAGGGTGTCGAGCGGTCACGAGGTGTCGCTCTCGCGGACGCAGAGCGACGATTCGTGACCGGCCGGACGGCGGGTGCGGGGAGTCGCGACCACCGGCAGCAGCAGGCGCGACGTGCCGTCCGACGATCGCGCTGGTCGCACGACATGCCGTCCCGCCATCGCGCTGGTCGCACGACATGCCGCCCGACGGTCGCGCTGGTCGCACGACATGCCGTCCCGCGTGGCCCAGGCCGACACGTCCTGCGACCAACCGGGGTCGTCGCCGGTGGCCGCGCACGTCGCCCGAGGCCGGTCTCCGCCGAGCTCCGCACGTGCGAACGCCTCGCCGAGCTCCGCACACGCGAACACCCCGCCCTGCGACCAGCAGGACGGGGCGTTCGACCGCGCAGCCGCTACCCCTTCACGGCCCCCGCGGTCATCCCGCTGACGAGCCGCCGCTGCACGATGAGGAAGAACACGACCACCGGGATCGAGAACAGCACCGACGCAGCCATGAGCCCGCCGAAGTCCGTCCCCTTGTTCGTCGAGAACCCGGCGAGCCACACCGGCAGCGTGTACATCCCCTGGTCCTTGAGCATCACGTACGCGGTCAGGTAGTCGTTCCACGCCGCGATGAAGGCGAACACACTCGTCGCGATGACCCCCGGCATCACGAGCGGGAACAGCACGCTCCACAGGATCCGGAACGTCCCCGCTCCGTCGACCTTCGCCGCCTCCTCGATCTCGACCGGCACCGCGACGAAGAACCCGCGCATGACCCAGATCGAGAAGGGCAGGACGCTCGCCACGTACGCGAGGATCAGCCCGAGGTAGCTGTTGAGCAGCCCGAGCGACTGGAACGACAGGAAGAGCGGGATCAGCAGCGCACCCGAGGGGATCATCTGCACGAACAGGATCGCGACGAGGATCGCCCGACGCCCGCGGAACCGGAACCGCGACAGGGCAGCCGACGCGAGGAACCCGACGACGATCGACAGCAGCACCGCGGCCACGACGACGATCGCCGAGTTCCGCAGGTACACCAGGAACCCGTCCTGCGTCAGCGCCCGCGTGAAGTTCTCGAGCGTCGGGCGCAGCGGCAGCCAGATCGGCGTCAGCGTGGTCACCTCGTCCGCGGGCTTGAACGCGGTGTTCACCATCCAGTAGATCGGGAACACCCACACCAGGCAGAACACCACGGCGATGGTGTTCGCCACCACGCGCGGCTTGCGGCGACGCGGGCGGCCGGCCGTGATCGGACCGGTGGACCGAGGCGCACCGGGTCGCCCTGCCACGTCGGGCCGTGCGGCGGGGCTGGTCGCCGCGGTCGGCGCGCCCGTCCCGGGGGTCGATGTCGTCGTCACAGGTCGTCCTCCCCACTGCGGACGAGCCGCCGGATGTAGTAGCTCGTGAGCGCACCGAGGATCAGCGTCGAGATGACGGCGATCGCGGCGCCCTGCCCGTACGCGTTCGACACGAAGGACTTCACGAAGGTCCAGATGCCGAGCGTGAGGGTCGTGTCCTCCGGTCCACCCTTCGTGAGGAGCCAGATCTGGTTGAAGACGTTGAAGTCCCAGATCACCGAGAGGATAGTCACGAGCAGCAGCGTCGGCACGAGGGCCGGCAGCGTGATCGCCCGGTACATCGCCCACGCCGATGCCCCGTCGAGCGCGCCGGCCTCGTAGTACTCCGGCGCGATCTGCGACTGCGCGGCGTAGAGCGTCAGGGCGACGAACGGCACCGCCTGCCAGATCACGAGCGAGAGCACGATGGCCAGTGACTGCCCTGGTGTCGAGGCCCAGTTGTCCTGCGTGTGGTCCCCGAACACCCCCAGCTGCGTGATCATCCAGTTGAGCACGCCGTAGAACGGCTGGAAGAGCCACTGCCACACCAGGCTCGACGCCACGTTCGGCATCGCCCAGGCCAGTACGAGCACGACGCTGACGACGGTCCGCATGACGACACCGAGCCGCGTGAGCAGCTGCGACACCGCCATGCCGATGCCGATGGTGCCGACGACCATCGCCCCGGTGACGAGCACCGTCCGGAGGATGACCGGCCAGAAGCTCGCGTCGGTGAGGACGTTCGTGTAGTTCGTGAGCCCTGCGAAGCCCGCCTGTCCCGTGAAGATCGCGCGGAGCCCGTAGTCCTGGAAGGAGATCACGAGCAGCCGCACGAGCGGGTACACGACCAGGGCGAGCAGCAGGATCGCCGCCGGCGCCAGCAGGAAGAGCGGCGCTCGCGACGCCGTCAGCGATCGCCGACCGCCGCCGGGACCGCCCGTCGAACCGGCGCCCGACGGGCCGGCCCCGACCGGACGGCCACGATCCCGGTCCCGTCCCCGACCCCGACCCCGACCCGGACCGTCACGCCGGGTGTCCGGCCCGGCGGGAGCCGGACCGGACACCCGCTCTGCAGTGGACGTCATCGACTACTGCTGCGCGTTCAGCGCCGACGTGAGGTGCTCAGAGAAGCCCTCGGCGGCGTCCTGTGGGGACTTCCGGCCGGTCGCGACGTCCGCGAACATCGTCTGGAAGCTCGAGTCGCCCTCGATCGTCGCCCATCCCGGGGTCGCCGGGGTCGGGCGGCTCGTCGAGGCCGCCTCGAAGTACGGCTTGTGGAGCTCGTCCACGTCGCCGGCCACCGCGTCGAGCAGCTGCGTCGAGTTGGGCTCCCACCCGTCGACGCCGAACACCTGGTCCTGCTGGAACTCCTTCGAGGTGAGGATCTTCGTGTAGTACAGCGCGAGTTCCTGGTTCTGCGACTTCGACGGGATGCCGAGGTCCGAGCCGCCGAGGAACACCGGCTGGGTCTTCCCCTCCGTCGCCGACGGCATGGGGAACGTGCCGATCTGGTCCTTCAGCTCGGGCTTGGCCGTGGTGATCGACCCGATCTCCCACGCCGACCCGAGGATCGCCGAGGCGTTGCCCTGTGCGAAGACGTCGGATTCGGCGGGCTTGTCGGTGTTGATGTCCTGCGTCGACTTCGCCGAGTACGAGTTCTGGAAGTCCTTCCACGCGGTAAGGCCCTTGACGGCGTCGGCGGAGTCGATCGCTCCGGTCCACTTGCCGCCCTTCTCGGTGGCGATCTGCCCACCGGCGTCCCACACCCACTGCAGGCCGCCGTACCAGTACTGCCCGGGCATGTAGAAGGCCGAGAAGTCGGCCTGCGGGTTCTTCGCCTTCACCTTGTCCAGGTCGGCGGTGAGCTGGTCGTACGACGTCGGCACGTCGGTGACGCCGGCGTCCGCCCAGGTCTTCTTGTTGTAGATGACCGCGCGGTTGCCGGCGAAGAGCGGAGCGCCGTAGAGCTTGCCGTCGACCGTCGCCGGGCCCTCGAGCCCGGACAGCCAGGTCTGCCCGCCCTGCAGCTCCTTCTTGTACGGCGACAGGTCCATGAGGCCGCCGGTCGCCGCGTACACGGGGACCTGCGTGTTGCCGAGGTCGACGACGTCCGGCGCGTCCTGCTGCGCGAGCGCGGTCGTGAGCTTCGTCGTGATGCCGTCCCACTGCTGCAGCTGGAGCTTCACCTTGGCCCCGGTGGCCTTCGTGAACTGCTGCGCAGCGACGTCGAGGATCTTCGGGCTGAGGTCGCCGTTCATGATCCAGACGGTGATGGTCTTGCCCTTGCCGTCGGGTGTGCCGATGGACTTCGTGCCTCCGTCGGAAGCGGCGTTGCTCCCGGCGGAGCACCCGGTGAGGGCGAGCGCGCCTGCGAGGGCGAGCGCACCGAGTGCGGCGAAACGCGTGCGTGTCACGTTGACTCCCTTGGTCCGACCTTTATGAAAGGACGTTGCGTAATGGCTAGTGAAGACCCATCACGCGGGGATGTCAACCACGAATCGCGACCCTGTGGACAGCCGCGATCCGCATGTTTCCGGGGGATCACGGATGTCGAACAGATGCGGCCGCGTCCTTGACGAACTGGTCATGACCAGGCATCATCCGCATCCGCAGGACGAGACGGACGGGA
>NZ_BACW01000447.1:0-708 GCF_000333315.1 Curtobacterium sp. B8 | reverse complement strand
CTCCCGTCCGTCATGTGGGGCTCATCCGACGGCGCAGCGCGCGCCGGTGACAAGCCGGTCGGCGACGGTGCGCAACGCGGCGTCGACATCGGTCTCGTCCGGGTCGACCAGGAACGCCCACTGTGCGCCGCGTGCTGCCCGCACGGCGTCCGCCGCGGCCTCGGCTGCCGCCGGCACCGGGTAGCCGTGTGCCGAGCACCACGCGGTGAGGGCCGCGAGGTGCCCGCGGTGCACGAGCCGCTCGCGGTCACGGCCGTCGAGGGTCTCGACCGCGCCGAGCTCGAAGGCGAGCCGGGCCGCGAGGAGCCGCTCACGGTGGTGGAGCCCGCCGAACACGGCGATCAACCACGCTCCGAGGGCGTCGTCGTCCGCTTCCGGGTCGAGGACGAGGTCATCGACGTCGCGCTCGAGGTGGTCGACGACCGCGTCGATGAGGGACTCCCGCGAGCCGAAGTGGTAGACGATCGGGTACGCACTCGTCCCCAGCACCCGGCCCAGGCTCCGCACGGAGACGGCTTCGAGCTTGGTGTCGTGCAGGTGCTCGGTGACCTTCTCGATGATCGCGGGCTTGAGCGTGGGATCGGGCTTCCTGGGCACGTAGTCCTCCGGGGCGCGTGGCACGGCCGCCGGATGCGACCACAAGAAATATTACCGGATGTGCGGCACATCCGGCCAGTCCCTCCCTGTGGGATCACGGAGGAAACCGGA
>NZ_BACW01000448.1:0-6631 GCF_000333315.1 Curtobacterium sp. B8 | reverse complement strand
ACGGACGGACTGCGCTGCTGTCACGAACGACCTGCTCTCGTCGTTGAGATTGCCGGACACCTCGGCGGCGCGCTCGTCGGGCAGCGGCCGGCGCACGCGGACTCATCGTCGAGACCCGTGCCGAGCGTTCGACCGTGAACGCTCACGAAGTGGTCAGAGCATGCTCTCCGCGACACGCCGTGTCAAGCCTCCCCGGCATTGTGCTGACGGGCTGATCGGGCTAGCGTCACTGCGACCGTGAAGGTTCACGACGAACAGGATCCGCATGTCAGCGCAGACCGCGACCCCCGCCACCACCCGCACGCACGACGGGTGGGCCGTCCTCGGACCCGGCGGCATCGCCCGCCGGTTCCTGTCCCAGTTGCCGGCGAGCGGGAACGGCGCCACGGGCACGGTCGACCCGGCGGTCGGCGGCGTGCTGGTCGCCGCCGGCAGCAGCGACCCCGCCCGCGCGCAGGCCTTCGCGGACGAGGCGTCCGAGCACGGCTTCGACGACGTCACGGCAGCGTCGTACGACGAGGTCCTCGCCGACCCGCGCGTCGACGCGGTCTACGTCTCGACGGTGCACACCGGGCACGCGCACCTCGTGCTCCGTGCCCTCGCAGCCGGGAAGGCGGTCCTCTGCGAGAAGCCGCTCGCTCCGAACCACGGCACCGCGATGGCGCTCGCCGACGCCGCACGCCAGGCGGGACTCCCGCTCGTCGAGGCGTACATGTACCGCTTCCACCCGCAGACCGCTGCGCTCCGTGATCTCGTCCGCGACGGCGCGATCGGCGCCGTGACGCACGTCGACGCGTCCTTCGCGTTCCGCGCCGGCTCACGGACCGGTCGGCTCTTCGACGTCGCCACCGCCGGCGGCGGCATCCTCGATGTCGGCGGGTACCCGGTCACGATGACCGCGGCGGTCGTCCAGGCGGCGACCGGTGTCGCCGTCGCCGAGCCGACCGAGCTCACCGCGACGGGGACCCTCGGCCCGACCGGCGTCGACGAGTGGACGACCGCGCACCTCACCTACCCGTCCGGCATCACGGCCGTGGTCCGCACCGGCGTCCGCGTGCAGGACGAGAACGCCGTCACCGTGTACGGCACGCGTGGCCGCATCGTGCTCCGCGACCCGTGGACCCTCGGCGACGACCCGACGATCGAGGTCAGCACGGTCGACGAGGAGCCCCGGACGCTGTCGTTCGCCGGCGCGAAGCCGTACGCGCTCGAGGCCGACGCCACGACCGCCGCCCTCCGCGAGGGGCGCACGGACGCCCCCGAGATGACGATCGACGAATCCCTCGCGACCGCACGGACCCTCGACCGGTGGCGGGCAGCGATCGGCCTCCGCTACCCCTTCGAGGCCGAGGACGCCGACATCCCGACGGTGAGCGGCGCCCCGCTCGTCGTCGCGGCCGCCGCCCCGGACCACGCGGACAACCCGATGCGGTACGGCGAGATCGCGGGTGTCGGCAAGCGGCTGTCCCGCCTCGTGATGGGCGTCGACAACCAGCTGGACCTCGCCCACGCCAGCGCCATCTTCGACCACTTCGTCAGCCGCGGCGGCAACGTCTTCGACACCGGCTACATCTACGGCGGCGGCACGATGGAGGGGCGCCTCGGCAAGTGGATCCAGAACCGCGGGATCCGCGAGGACGTCGTCGTCATCACGAAGGGCGCGCACACGCCGTTCTGCGACCCGGAGTCGCTCACCGCGCAGCTGCTCGAGAGCCTGGAGCGCCAGGGCACCGACTACGCGGACATCTACATGATGCACCGCGACAACGAGGACGTCCCCGTGGGGGAGTTCGTCGACGTGCTCGACGAACACCGCCGCGCGGGGCGCATCCGGGTGTTCGGCGGCTCGAACTGGAGCCTCGAACGCTTCGACGAGGCGAACGCCTACGCGGCGGCGAACGGCAAGCACGGCTTCGAGGTGCTGAGCAACCACTTCGGCCTCGCCGAGGCGTACGACGTGCCGTGGGCTGGCTGCCGGCACGCGACCGACCCGGCGTCGAAGCGCTGGCTCGAGGAGCGTCAGGTCCCGCTGCTGCCGTGGTCCTCGCAGGCCCGCGGGTTCTTCACCGGCCGTGCGACGCCCGAGGACACCAGTGACGCCGAGCTCGTGCGCTGCTACTACTCGGACGACAACTTCGAGCGGCTGCGGCGGGCCCGGGTGCTCGGCGAGCAGTTCGGTGTGCCGGCGACGGCCATCGCCCTCGCATACGTGCTCAACCAGCCCTTCCCGACCTTCCCGCTCTTCGGACCGCGTACGATCGCGGAAGCCCGCTCCTCCATGCAGGGCCTCTCCGTCGACCTCACTCCCGAACAGGTGGCATGGCTGGACCTCCGCGACTGACCGATCCGTCCCGCGCCGCGGGCGCCGCCCCCGCAGGCGAGATGCCCGCGACGCCACCGGTGCCCGCGGCGCCGTCCCGCGCGACGATCATCGACGTCGCCGCCGCGGCCGGGGTGTCCCGCCAGACGGTCACGCGTGCGATGAACGGCATGTCCGGGATCAGCGCGGCCACGAAGGAGCGGGTGCTCGCCGCCGCCGAGCGGCTCGCGTACCGACCGTCCCGGTTCGGCCGCGGACTCGTCACCGGCGGGGACCACCAGCTCGGCCTGGTCGTCAACGACCTCCGGAACCCGTACTCGCCGCAGCTCGCGTCGGCCGTCTACCGCCTGGCCGCCGAGCAGGGCTGGAACGTCATGCTCGCGGACACGACCCTGGCGGGCGACGCTGATCGCATCGTGCAGGCACTCGGGAGCCAGACGGACGTCGTCATCGGCTACCTCGGCAACCGCCGCGAACGGTGGACCGAGCTCCTCGGGTCCGTGCCGATGGTGGAACTCGACCCGTCCGTCGACCCGCCGACGGCCGCCGTGTGGATCGACCCCGCCGAGTCGATCGAGGCGCTCGCGGACCACCTCGTCGCGACCGGCGTCCGGCACCCCGTCGTGCTCGACAACTCGCTGCCGGGGCAGCCGAGCGCCCGCGGCGTGCTGATGCTCGACGCCCTGCACCGACGCGGCTACCTCCCCGAGCTCGTGCACGGCCCGCACGGCACCGCCGAGTGCGGCGCGGAGGAGACCGCACGGGTCCTGGCGCGTCGGCGCCGCCTCGACGCGATCCTGGCCTTCAACGACGTCATGGCGCTGGGGGTGCTCCAGGCCTGCCGACGTGCCGGGGTGGACGTGCCCGGCGACGTCCGGGTGGTCGGCGTGGACGGCCTGCCGCTCGGCGCGCTCGTGTCGCCGACCCTGACGACGCTCGCGGTCGACCTGGACGCCGTCGCGCGCGAGGCGCTCGACCTCGCGCTCGGGATGCTGGCCGGGGGGCTGCCGCGGAGCGGTGCGACCGTGCAGCGCACGGTCCGGCACCGGCTCCTGGTGCGCGAGAGCGCGTAGTCGGCTCGCGCCGGGCCGCGCGGCACGGCTCCGACCCGTCGGCCTGGAGGCCCGTGGCGGGCCCGCACCGCGCCTCCCGGCCGCCTGTTGGTTGCATTTGCAACCAACACCGTCCGGACGGTACACTAACGGAGTCCTGACGGGGCGCGTGTCCATCTCCGCGCCCCGTCCCGGACCCTCCCCACCGAAGTGCCGTCGACCTGGTCCGGCTCGAAGTTCTCCAGGAGTCACCCGTGTCCGCTCTGCTCACCAGCCCCGTCGCCACCGCCGTCACCGGCAGCCGCGCCCGACGGTTCGCGGCCCTCGCCGTGCTGATGCTGCCGGTGCTGCTCATCTCCGTCGACAACACCGTGCTGAGCTTCGCGCTGCCGTCGATCAGCCGCGCGCTCGACCCCGACGCCACCACCCAGCTGTGGATCGTCGACGCCTACCCGCTCGTCCTCGCCGGCCTGCTCGTCGTGATGGGGAGCATCGGCGACCGCATCGGGCGCCGGCGGATCCTCGTGGTCGGCGCGACCGGCTTCGCGCTGCTCTCCGTCGCCGCCGCCTTCGCCACCGACGCCTGGATGCTCGTCGCGGCCCGGATCGCCATGGGCGTCTTCGGCGCGATGCTCATGCCCGCGACCCTCTCCATCATCCGCAACGTCTTCACCGACGCAGGAGAGCGGCGGATGGCGCTCGCCGTCTGGTCGACCATGTTCGCGGCCGGGAACGCCCTCGGTCCGCTCGTCGGCGGAGTGCTCCTCGCGCACTTCCGCTGGGGGAGCGTGTTCCTGGTCGCGGTGCCGATCCTCGTGCTCATGCTCGTCGGCGTCCCGTTCTTCGTGCCGGAGTCGCGCGACCCGGCGCCGGGTCCGGTCGACGTGCCGAGCATGCTGCTGTCCCTCGGTGCGCTCGGGCCCACGGCCTGGGCGATCAAGTCGGTCGTGCACCCGGAGGAGCGCGGACTCGCGATCGCGATGCTCGCGGTCGGTGTGGTCTGCGGTGTCGCGTTCGTCCGCCGACAGCTGCGCTCCCGGACGCCGATGCTCGACCTCACGCTGTTCCGGAGCACGGCCTTCACCGGCAGCGTGCTCATGAACCTCGCGGCGATGTTCTCGCTCACCGGGTTCCTGTTCTTCATCGCGCAGCACCTGCAGCTCGTGGCCGGGCTCGACCCGTTCACCTCCGGCGTCGTGCTCGTCCCCGGCTCGGTGCTGACGATCGTCGCGGGTCTCGTCGTCGTGCCGATCGTCGCCCGGGTCGCGCCGCGGTGGGTCGTCGCGGTCGCGCTGCTGTTCTCGGCGGCGGCCTACACGATGGTCGCCGTGCTCGGCCACCACGCCACGGTCGTCGCGCTCGGGTTCGCGTTCGTGCTGCTCGGCATCGGGATCGGTGCGTCCGAGACCGTCACGAACGACCTCATCATCTCGACCGCCCCGGCGGACAAGGCCGGTGCAGCGTCCGCACTGTCGGAGACGGCGTACGAGATCGGCGCCGTGCTCGGCACCGCTGTGCTCGGGACGATCCTCGCGACGGCGTACCGGGCGCACGTGGTCGTGCCGGCCGGGTTGTCCTCGACCGCGCACACGGCGGCGCAGGAGACCCTCGGCGGTGCGGTGTCGGCAGCCGCGGACCTCGGTGGGTCGGCGGGGCAGGCGCTGCTGGCGTCGGCGCGGGCGGCGTTCGACTCCGGCGTGACGATCACCGGGTCCGTGGCGGCCGTGCTCATGGTCGTGGCGGCGTTCGGCGCCGTGGTGATGCTCCGCCGCCGGTAGGGACCCGGGGCGGTGGTGTCGGGGACCTCGCACCGTGCGAGCCGTCCGCGCCCCGATACGCGCGGTGCGAGGTTTCGCGCACCGTGCGGGGGTGATCGCCTCGCACCGTGTGTGGAACCTCGCACCGATCGCCGCGGGCGCCTGGCACCTCGCACCGTGCAAGCCGTCCGCGCCCCGATACGCGCGGTGCGAGGTTTCGCGCAGCGTGCGGGGGTGATCGCCTCGCACCGTGTGTGGAACCTCGCACCGATCGCCGCGGGCGCCTGGCACCTCGCACCGTGCGAGCCCGAGCCCGAGCCCCAGCCCCAGCCCCAGCCCCGGCGCGTCCCGGCCAGCCGCGCCCTGCCGCGCGCCCCGCTTCGGGCGTCACGAGGCGTCACACGGCACGCCCGGGATCGCGGGAACCTGTGAATCGTTGACCTCAACCATGGTTCAGGTCCTACGTTGGGACGTGGCCGCGAGGAACGCGGTCGACCCCCCAGGGACAGGAACGACCACGACTGCCATGCCCGACGCGCCCGCGGACCTCACCGACGCCTACAAGACCGCCTTCCGTGGCCACCCCGCGGGCGTCGCCGTGATCACCGCCGAGGGCCCCGACGGCCCGACCGGGCTCACGGCGTCGAGCGTCGCCAGCGTCGCCGTCGACCCGCCGGTCCTGGTGTTCTCCCTGTCGACGAACTCCGGTTCGGCCGGGGTCGTCCTCGGCGCCCCGGTCTTCGTGGTGCACCTCGTCGACTCGCACGGCGTCGCGCTGGCCAAGCGCTTCGCGAGCACCGGCAGCCCGGCCGCCGACGACCCGATCTGGGGCACCCTGCCCTCGGGGGACCGCTACCTGCCGGGCGCCGCGACCGCCCTCCGCTGCCGGCCGCTCTCGACGACCCCGATCGGCTCGTCCACCGTCGTGGTCGCCGAGGTCCTCGACATCGTCGTCGGCCTCGGGCACGGCGAGCCGCTCGTCTACCACAACCGGGAATTCCATTCCCTCACCGACCGTTCCCGGCTCTCGTGAGCCGCGGAGCACCGTTCCGCCAACCACCGATCGAAAGGACCTCACATGGCTGAGTACACCCTGCCGGAGCTGCCGTACGACTACGCAGCGCTCGAGCCGCACATCAGCGGCAAGATCATGCAGCTGCACCACGACAAGCACCACCAGGCCTACGTCACGGGGGCGAACACCGCGCTCGAGCAGCTCGGCGAAGCTCGCGAGTCCGGCAACTTCGGTGCGATCAACAAGCTCGAGAAGGACCTCGCGTTCCACCTCGGCGGCCACGTCAACCACTCGATCTTCTGGACCAACCTCGGCCCGGACACGAAGGTCCCGGAGGGCGAGCTCGCCGCCGCGATCGACGAGTTCTTCGGCTCCTTCGAGAAGTTCCAGGGCCAGTTCGCCGCCGTCGCGAACGGCATCCAGGGCTCCGGCTGGGCGGTCCTCGCCTGGGACCAGGTCGGCCAGAAGCTCGTCACGTCCAGCTCTC
>NZ_BACW01000449.1:0-2558 GCF_000333315.1 Curtobacterium sp. B8 | reverse complement strand
TTGCGTATCCCGTGGTCGGCGCCGTACAGCGCGGCCTGTGTCCGGCGCTCGAGTCCAGTTTGGCGAGCAGCCCGGACACGTAGTTCTTCACGGTCTTCTCAGCGAGATCGAGCCGTTCGCCGATCTGGCGGTTCGTCAACCCGACGGCGATGAGTTCGAGCACCTGCCGTTCCCGGAGCGTGAGGTCCGGCAGGTCGTCCTCCGGCCGCCTGGTGATGCGTTCGACCGCCTGCGCCACCGGGACGGCCGGGAGGAGACTGCGACCTGCCGCGACCTGCCGGATGTCCTCGACCAGGGTCTGCCCGCGGATGTCCTTCACGACGTACCCGGACGCGCCGGCGAGCAGCGCTGCTTGCATCGCCGACTCGTCGTCGTACGCGGTCAGCATCAGGCACGCGATCTCCGGGTGCGCGGACCGCACCGAGCGGCACGCGTCGACGCCGCTGCCGTCCGGGAGGCGGACGTCGAGCACGACGACGTCGGGTCGGGTCGCGGCCACCCGTCCCGTTGTGTCCCGCACGGTGGCGGCTTCGCCGACGACCTGCAGGTCGGGTTGCGCGTCGATGAGGTCGGCGACGCCGCGTCGCACGATCTCGTGGTCGTCGACGAGGAACACCTTGATCATCGTGGTTCCTTCCGTTCGGTTCGTCCGAGGGGTGCGGCCCAGACGACGGTGGTGCCGCCGTCGGCCCCGGGGCCGAGCTCGTAGCGTCCGCCGCGCATCGTCGCGCGGGCGGCCAGGTTGGCGGTACCGCTCCGACGCTCGCTCGACCCGGGACCAGGGCCGTCGTCCTCGACGACCACCTGCACGGCGTCGTCGGTGACGGCGACCTCGACCCGGCATTCCGCGCCCGGGGCGTGTCGCGCGACGTTGGCGACGGACTCCCGAACCGCGGCGACGACGTCGTGGGCGAGCGCCCCCGTAACGTCGATGTCGACCGGACCGCTGAAGGTGATGCGAGGCGGGCGGGAGAGTGCTGGGCGGAGCTCTGTGACGACGTCCAGCAGCCGTTCCCGGGTGCTCCGTGCGGCTGGGCGGTCGGAGCTGCCGAGCGTGAAGACCGCTGTGCGGACCTCAGCGATCGCCGCGTCGATGGCGCTGACCTGCTCCTCGAGGTGGTCGCGGAGGTCCTCCGGGACGCGCAGGGCGGTCGCCTGCAGTGCCAGTCCGGATCCGAACAGCCGTTGGATGACGTGGTCGTGCAGGTCCCTGGCGATTCTGCTGCGGTCCTCGGCGAGTTCCAGGCGCCGTCGGTCTCGACGGCCCCGCGCCACTGCGAGTGCGACGCTGGTCTGCCGGCCGAACTCGCCCGCCATGCCCAGTTCGGCGTCGGCGAACACCGGGCCGCCCGGCCCGCGGGCGACGACGAGCGCGCCGAGTGCGTCGCCGGCCACCCGGAGCGGGATCGCGATCGTCGGCCCGAGCGGGGGCGTCCACTCGACCCCGGCGACCGCGGTTCCGGTCGTGTCCGCGACGACGGCACCCGTGTCGATGGCACGCCCGGCGAGCGATTCGGCGGCGGGGTACCGGCGGTCGCGGACCGGGTCCGCGACAGGACCGACCGCGATCGCCACCTGCAGGTACTCGGCGTCGGCGTCGGGCAGGACGATGGTGACCAGGTGCGCGTCGACGAACGCGAGGACCCGGTCGGCGATGATCGTGAGGACGTCCTCGATGGACTCGTCCGCGACGAGCGCCGAACTGACGTCGGCCGTCGCGGTCGCCCACCGTTCGCGCAGCTGGCTCTCTTCGAACAGACGCGCGTTGTCGATAGCCACGCCTGCGGTCGCGCCGAGCGCCTCGACGAGCTCCTGATCCTCCTGCGTGAAGTGCCCGCGACGCGGGTTCGTCAGGTAGAGGTTGCCGTAGACCTTGTCGCGCACCCGCAGCGGCACCCCGAGGAACCCCTCCATCGGCGGGTGACCCGCCGGGAACCCAGCGGAGCGCGGGTCCTCACCGAGGTGCTCCAACCGGACGGGGCGCGCGTCCTGCACGACGGCCCCGAGCACACCCTTGCCTCGGGGGAGGTGTCCGATGCGCCGGACGTGCTCCTCGTCCATCCCGACGTGGATTAACCGTTCGAGTTCCTCGCCGTCCGGTGCGATCACGCCGAGCGCGCCGTACTCCGCGTCGACGAGTTCCAGGGCCGCGGCCACGACCGCGTGCAACGTGTCCTCGAGGGCCAGGTGCTCGACGATCCGCCGGTTCGCGGCGAGGAGGTTCCGCAATCTGCCCTGCGTGCGGAGCACCGCCTGCGCACGGTCGACCAGTTCATCGATCGTGCGCTCGAGCGCGGACCGCGGGGCATCCGGGAAAGCGAGCGGATCGGTCATGAGGTCCCTTCGGATGTGGACTTTCCGATCCTATGACGGCATGTCGATCGGGGTCCACGGTCCTTGACCGGGGGCCCGGCGCTGACGGGGACCGGGGCGCCCGATCCGCTTCGGGTCCGGATCAGGCGCCCCGTGTTGAGCAACGTAAAGGGCGCTGGGGTCAGCGGTAGGACAAGGCCCCACGACCTCATCGCACCCACTACGCCAGCAGACTCATCGGTCCA
>NZ_BACW01000450.1:3057-20508 GCF_000333315.1 Curtobacterium sp. B8 | reverse complement strand
GCCCACGCCGGTGACCTCGCCGCGCGGTTGAACTGGCTGCGCGCCAGCGTACTGGGCGCGAACGACGGCATCGTCTCGACGGCTTCGATCGTGGTCGGCGTCGCCGGCGCCTCCACCTCCGTCCCCGCGATTGCGACCGCCGGTGTCGCCGCGCTGGTCGGCGGCGCCATCTCGATGGCGCTGGGGGAGTACGTATCGGTCAGCAGCCAGAAGGACAGCCAGCGCTCGCTCATCGAGAAGGAGCGCCGCGAGCTCGAGGACGACCCCGTCGCCGAACTCGAGGAACTCACCCAGCTGTGGGAGGCGCGTGGTCTGCAGCGCGCCACTGCCGAGGCGGTCGCCGGTGAGTTGACAGAGCGCGACGCTCTCGCGGCGCACCTGACGACGGAACTCGGAATCGACGAGGACGAAGTAGTCAGCCCCTGGCACGCGGCATTCGCCTCGGCGGCAGCATTCTCGATCGGCGCGGTCCTGCCCCTGTTGGCGATCCTCGTGCCGCCCGGATCGGTCCGGGTGCCGGTCACGTTCGTCGTCGTGCTCCTCGCGCTCGCGCTGACCGGTGCGGTCGGTGCGAGAATCGGCGGCGGATCGGTGCTAAGGGCCACGTTCCGAGTGGTCGTCGGTGGTGCGCTCGCCCTGGCGGCGACCTTCGTCATCGGGTCCATCCTCGGTACGAGCGGCGTGGTGTGAGCCGGTGGTCACGCAACCGTGACCGGGGTGACGTCGCGCTGCGGCGGCGGGTCGAGGCGAGCAGGAACGGTGCGACGACGAGTGCGGCGAGCATCGGCAGCCAGTACTCGACGGCGCGCCAGCCGAGGACGCCGAGCAGCGCGACCGACGTCGGGACCCCTGCGACGTTGAGCGTGGTCACCGCGGCTCCCTCGACCAGCCCGAGCGCCCCGGGTGTGATCGGAACGGTGGCGAGGACGTTCGCAACGCCGTAGGCCAGGACGATGACCGGCCACGGGGGTCGGGCGCCCGCAGCGACGAGCATGAGCCCGAACGCCAAGAGATCGGCAGCCCAGTTGCATCCCACCCAGGCGAGCAGGGTCGCGAGCGTCCGGACCGATCGGAGGCGCCCCATCCCAAGGGCCAGTCCGTCGACGTAGCCGAAGATGGTGGCTTCGGACGGGTGCCCGACGGCTCGCCGCAGCGGCGTCGTCAACCACATGGCACCCTCCCGTACGCGATCGGGCCGGCGAGCGATGACCGCGCCGCCCAGTCCGACGGCGACGGCGAGCAAGAGGACCGTTCCGACGAGGACGGCGACACCAGGGGAAGGACGGCCGTGCCAGGCGGTCATCGCTACACCACTGATGAAGAGTGCGCCGAGCACGACGTTGGACACGATGACACCGGTCGTGGCCGCGGAGGCAGCAATCGGGACCGGGACGTCGAACCGTCGCAGGAGTGAGATGCGCAACCCCGCGGAGG
The DNA here is from genome assembly GCF_000333315.1 of Curtobacterium sp. B8. Taxonomy (NCBI): domain Bacteria; kingdom Bacillati; phylum Actinomycetota; class Actinomycetes; order Micrococcales; family Microbacteriaceae; genus Curtobacterium; species Curtobacterium sp. B8. The sequence goes on along the minus strand of NZ_BACW01000450.1, from coordinate 19,074 downwards.
TCGCCGCTCCACCGGGCAGAACGCTGCGGACCCCCTGCGCGACGAGGTCGACCGCGAGGACGTGCCGGAAGCTCGGCGCGTCGGGGCCCAGGAACGCGCGGGTAGCACGAGACGCGGCCGTCAGGGACACCGCCTCGGCGAGGACCGCCACGCCGGCGACGATCGAGGCGCTCGGCGGTAGTTCGCGGAGGACGAGGAACGCCTCCTCGGCGTGCGGCGCGGCGATGACCACCGCCGCGGCGACCAGAAAGGGTGCGGCGATCGCGAGCATCCAGCGTAGTCGTGACGGACGGGAGGCGCGGTGCAGGTTCGCACCGCGCCTTCCGTCCTCCCGCCCGGCGCGACCGCGAGGGGCTGTCATGGAGCGGCTTGGTCGAAGAGCCGGCCGGTGACGCTGGTCGGCTCGAGCACGACGGTGGCGCGCTTCGGTGTCGCCAGCATCGAGCGGATCCGCTGCGCCGTCACGTGCCGGGTGTCGGGGATGTGGGCGGTTCCCCTCGCCACGACGCTCCAGGCGGTCCACCCGTCGTGTTCGTCCACCTCCATCAGGATCTCGCGCCCGGAGTGGACGGCGTCGAGGATCACACTGCTCGAGGTCGCGAAGGCCAGTTTCCGTGTCTCTGTGACGTAGTTCACCGGGATGATCTCCAGCGATTCCTGGGTGCGGAACGCTACGCGGGCGATCCGGCTGCGGTGCAGCCGTTCCCAACACTGGTCCGCGTCGAGCGTGACGACGAGTTCGTCCAGCGGGGTCGCATCGAGTCCGCCCGCTCCCTGAGCCCGCGGATCCTTCACCTCGTTCGATGGTCCGGTCGCCGCTGCTTCCATGGTCTTTCCTCCTGGTCTGCGGGACGGAACGAGCGTGATCGCTCTGATTTCTCGCCCGGTCGGACCAGCATGCGACGCACCGTTGCTCGTGCGCAGGGCCGGAAGTCCCACCGACCCGGGGCGCGACGCGCCTGCGGTCAGCGGGTCCGACCGAAGCGAGCTGCGAAGCGGCGCACGTGGTGTGCGGTGCGGTGCGCTCCGAGATCGTTCCGGAACACGTACCGGAACGCGAACGCCTTGAGCCCCTCGACGAGGAGCAGGTAGACGACGGCGATCACGGCGACGACCGCGAGCAGGCTGCCGGGCAGCGGCGCGAAGTCGACGAGCACTCCGATCGGGCTCAGCGGCAGCACGACTCCGAGGGCCGCCGAACCGAGTGCACCGAGGGTGAGCCACCGTCCTGGCCGACTGCGCCAGGACGGAACGCGGTTCGTGCGAACGACGAACACGACCAGCGACTGGGTGAGGAGCGACTCGACGAACCAGACCGTCCGGAACTCCGTCGGGCCGGCGTGCACCACACCGAGGAGGACGGCGAACGTGATGAAGTCGAACAGTGAGCTCACCGGTCCGAAGACGAGCATGAACCGACGGACCGCGCCGACGTCCCAGCGCGCGGGAGACGTGAGCCGTTCGCGATCCACACGGTCCGTCGGGATCGCCAGCTGCCCGAGGTCGTAGATCAGGTTGTTCAGGAGGACCTGCGCGGGCAGCAGCGGGAGGAACGGCAGGAAGCTCGCCGCGACGGCAGCGCTGAGCATGTTGCCGATGTTCGACGAGGTGCCCATCATCACGTACTTGAGGGTGTTGGCGAACACCCGCCGACCGGTCCGGACGGCGGTGGCGACTGCGTCGAGTCGTTTGTCGAGCAGGACGACGTCCGCCGCGTCCCGGGCGACGTCGGTCGCCGAGAGCACCGAGATGCCGACGTCCGCCGCGTGCAGCGCGAGCGCGTCGTTCACGCCGTCGCCGAGGAACGCGACGGTCCTCCCCGCGTCGCGGAGCGCACGCACGACGACCGCCTTGTCCGCGGGGCGGACACGAGCGACCACGCCGGCGTCGAGCACCCGGGAAGCGAGGGCAGCCAGGGGCTGGTCGGCCGCAGCACCGATCTCGCTCCCGAGCAGCGCGGAACCGACGGGGATGCCGACGTCGCGCGCGAGACCGGCGGCGACCACCGGGTCATCGCCGGTCACCACGACGACCTGGACACCGAGGTCACGCAACGCGCCGATGGCGTCCGCGACGCCGGCGCGGGGCGGGTCCTCGAACACGAGGAACCCCTCGAGCACGAACGCACTGCTGACCGCGATCGGGTCCGCGGTCGTCGTCGCTCGGGGCACGGCCGCGGTCGCGACCGCGAGCACCCGGTGACCGGCGGCGAGCAACCGCTGCAAGGTCTCCTGGCCAGCGGGTGCGACGTCGCTGCACCGCGCCAGCACGACGTCCGGAGCGCCCTTGACGACCAGGCGGCGGCTTCCGTCGTGTTCGAGGACCAGCGCCGACGAGGTCATCCGCTCGTGGTCGAACGGCCGGGTGGCGAGGACGACCGGTGAGCCGTTCCGTGCCGCGTTCGCCGCCGACGCGTCGAGGATCTCGCGGTCGAGGACGTCGGCGACCGAGCCGGCCGCACCGTCGGCGCGCACGTCTGGTGGCACGGTAACCCGGGCCACGCCCAGGAGCGTCGAGGCGGGGCGACCACTGGGGTCCAGCGCATCCTGGAAGCGGAGGCCCCCCGACGTGAGCGTGCCGGTCTTGTCGGTGACGAGGACGTCGACACCGCCGAGATCCTCGACGCACACGAGACGCTTCACGAGCACATCCGACCGCTTGAGGAGTCGGGCGCCGGAGGCGAGCGCGGTGCTCACCACGGCGGGGAGCAGCTGCGGCGTCACCCCGACGGCGATCGCCAGCGCGAACAGCACCGTCGTCAGCAGTGGGCGGGAGAACGCGATCCCGGCCACCACGATCAGGACCATCAGCGACACGGCGACCCAGACCAGTAGCATCGAGAAGCGCGCCAGGCCGGCCTGGAACGCTGTCTCGGGCGCACGGGAACGCAGACCAGCAGCGATGCCGCCGAACTCCGTCGCCCTCCCGGTGGCCGTCACCCGCGCATCACCGGAACCGGCGACGACGACTGCGCCCTGGAGCACGGACTCGTCGGTCCGGTGTTCCACGGGACGGGACTCTCCCGTGAGGACGCTCTCGTCGAGTTGGAGATCCTGTGCCGACACGAGTGCTGCGTCCGCGGGCACGACGCTGCCGACCCCGAGGCGCACGAGGTCACCGACGACCACGTCGCGCACGTCGACGGTCGTCCAGACCCCGTCGCGGAGCGCCCGAGCGGTGTGCCGCAACTGGTCGGCCATCGCCGAGGACACCAGCGCGGATCGGTACTCGTTGACCGTACCGAGCCCGACGCTCGTGAGGAGGATGACGGTGATCACGACGGCGTCCTGCACCTGCCCGAGCACTGCGGAGACGACCGCGGTGGCGAGCAGGAGGAGGAGCACGACGTTGCGGAACTGTCCGGCGATCGTGCGCACGAGGCTCGGTGCCGATGTGCCAACGGCGTTCGGCCCGTCCTCGGCGAGCCGCGCCGCCGCGGCTGTTGACGTGAGCCCTTCGGCGAGGTCGGCAGTGGGCGCCGTGGAGGTCGGACCGTTCATCGTCGGCGCGGGTCCGGTGAGCGCAGCGGCGCGATGCACACCGGAGTTCGCGAACCACTGATGAGCTCGTGTGCAGTGGAGCCGAAGAGCCGACCCTCAAGCGTCGACGTGTGGTGTCGTCCGAGGACGACAATCGACGCGTCCTCGGCGTACCTGCCAAGGACGTCGGCCGTGTCGCCTTCCTCGACGACAGGTCGGTGTTGCAGTCCGGGGAACCGGGTGTGGAGGAGCCGTTCGGCGTCGATCAGGACCTCCCGTGCGTGCGTTTCGACGAGTTCGGGGTCCTCGAAGGCGCTCAGCGTTCCGACCCGGGCGGGTTCGGCGACCTTCCACGAGCGCACCAAACTGAGCCGCCGGTGCTCCCGGACGGCCTGGGACCCGGCGAAGCGGAGCGCGGTGTCACCAGTGGCGTCGTCGACCCCGAGGACGACGTCCCCGTGCGTCGGTCGCCAGTCCTCCGGGACGACGACGGTCGGACCGTTCGCGAGGGTCGGCACGCGTTCGGGCATCCACCCGTCGAGCGCTGTTCGGACGCGGTGCTGGCGCCGGTTCCCGATGACGAGCAGGTCCGCGGTCGATGCAGCGTCCGCGAGCATCCGGTCAGGCACCCCTGACAGCCGGAACACTGCGACGTCAACCCGCTGGTGTGCCACGGTCAGGCGCTCTGCGGCGCGGGCGAGCCGTCGGTCGAGGGCCAGTCGGTCACCTCCCCATCCGTTGGTGACGGTGATGAGCTCGACCCGGCTCCCTGGCGTGAGGCGCCGGACGGCCACCCAGTCCACCGCTCGGTCACTCGCCTCGTGTCCGTCGATGCCGACCACCACGTGTTCGGTCCCGACGACGCTGCTGTCGCGCATCACCGCACCTCGGCGTGCAGCTGTTCCGGACGGCGCTCGGACTCCGCGCCCCCACCGGTGTGCGTCGGTTCGGGGACGATGCACACCGGCGCGTGCCCCTCGTGCATCAGGCGTTCACCGACCGACCCCGTGATGAACCCGCCCAGTGCCGTCCGGTGGCGACGCCCGACCACGATCAACGACGCACCCCGGGACGACCGGAGGACCACGTCGCGAGCTTGCCCCTCGACGGCTTCGCCGGTGACGTGGAGCCCTGGCTGCGCGGCACCGACCGCCCGGAGCGCGGCCCGGAGTTCGAGGTCGGCCTCCTTCGACCAGAGGTCTCGGTCCTCCTGGAGGTCGACCGCAGCGTAGGCGTCGACCGCGCTCGGGACCGCCCAGGCGCGCACGAGGGCGAGCTCGTGACGGCCACGGGCCGCTCGGTCGGCGGCCCAGGACAGCGCGGCGGACGCGGACCGCCCGTCGACACCGACGACGACCGGACCGTCGGACCGCTCCCAGTGTTCCGGGACCACCACGACCGGGGTGACGGCGTGCGCGACCACCCGCTCGGCCACGCGTCCCCGCGCCGCGGCGACGAACGTGTGCACCTGGTTGCCGCCGATCACGAGCATGTCGCCGCGCGTGGCGTCCGACACGAGGCGATCCACGGTCGGCCCGCCGGTCACGTCGTGCCGGACGGTGAGCTCGGCATGCGTCGAGCGCAAGCGCTGCTCCGCCGCCTCGAGTCGCTCTTCGGACCGTTCGAGGGCCTCGCCGGTGTACTCGCTCACGGTGACCAGCCGCACGCTGTCCGTCGCAGGGTCGACGGCGTCCGCGATCCAGTCCACGGTCCTCCAGGCGGCAGTCGTGTCGTCGATGGCGACGGTGTAGGCGGTCATGGTCACTCCCTTCGCAGTGGACACCGGTTGCGCCCACCTGCGGCTCCAGCCGCATCCCATCACCGCACGCTAGGTGCGGGCGGACGACGCCGGCAGGGCCGAAGGTCCCGCCCACCGGCGCTCCCTCGCGGCGCCGAGCAAGGACCTCCGACCCTGTCGTGCCGACGGCCAGCCCGCGACACTGCCGCCATGATGACCAGACACCGAACCCAGCCCACCGCCCGCCGTCACGTCCCGCGCTCGGCGGTCGTCCTCGGCATCGTCGTCGCTCTGACAGCCGTCACGGGAGGCGCCGCCGCAGCCGTCACGACGACACAGGACGACCCGTCCAGGATCGGCGCGACGGAGCGCGTGACCGGCCCGCGGTTCCTCAGCGGCACCGACGTCGAGGTCGCCGGGAACGTGGACGGGGACGTGTACGCCGCCGGCCAGAACGTGACCGTGAGTGGGCGGGTCACCGGGGACGTCATCGCGGCCGCACAGACCGTGACCGTCACCGGAGAGGTGGACGGAGACGTCCGGCTCGCTCGGTCGCGGGCGACCTCGGCCGCGACGCGCGACTCAGCGTGGACCGGCTGACCGTCGCCGGGACGATCGGCGGGGACGTCGTCTACGTCAGCGACCACACCGCGCAGATGCGTGCCGACCACGTCGACGGGTCGGTGCAACACGTCCATCCGAACCGGACGACCTATCGCCCCACCGCCGGCGAGGCGTTCGCGTCCTGGCTGGTCGGCCTGCTGTACGCACTCGTCGCACTGGGCCTGATCACGCTGGCCGCCGGGCTCCTCGTCCCTCGGCAGCTCACCCGGGTGACCGACCGGCTCCGTGCGGCGCCCTGGAGGGCCGCACTGGTCGGCTTCGTCACAGCAGTCGCCGCTCCGCTCGCCCTGCTCCTCCTGCTCGTGACGGTCATCGGCGCACCCGTGGCCCTGACTGGACTGTTGGTCCTGCTCGTCCTGACCCTCGCGGCGTTCCCGTACGGAGCGTTCATGATCGGACGCCTGATCCTCCGCGGCCGACGCGGGCCGGTCGTCACGGCGCTCCTGGGCGGTGCGGTCCTCGTCGTGGCGCTGCACATCCCCGTCCTCGGAGTCCTCGTGACCGTGGTGACGATCGTCCTCGGACTCGGTGCCCAACTGCTCGACATCGCCGACGCCCGTCCGTGGGACCGTGCCGAACGGAGGACGGACGTGCGCGGTGGTGAGGGGATCCCCGCGACGCCCGGAGGAGCGGGGAGGATCTGACCGGAGCATGGAGACGGCCCGGTGCTGCTCGCACCGGGCCGTTCTGCTCGTCCCTCCGTGCCGTGCCTGCAGGTCAGGTACGGACGGCGTCAGCCCGGTCTGCCCGAAGCGCGTCGGACGTGAACACGATCCCGCTGAGTTCCTGGACGTCGAAGCGCCAGCGCTGCAGCGGTCCGTCGCGTCCGGCCCGGATGACGAGCGGTTCGGCGCGTCCGACGACGATGACGCTCCAGCCCCCCGTCGGATCTTGGGCGCCCGTCTCGAACACAGCCGTCGTACGCGAACCGAGGTCTCCGAGGCGGGGTCCCTCGAGGTCGAGGCACCCGCTTGCGGGGTCCACGACGACCGCCTCCGCCTGGGACACGGTGCCTCGGACGAGCCGGCCGCTCCGGACGCGTCCGATGAGCGACCAGCACTCCGACGCGACGAGCGTCCGGTCGTCGTGGACCGCGAGGCCCGTGCCGATCATCGCGTTACAGCCTGCGTGGACTCGTCCTCGGCGACGATCTGCTCGCGCTGGACGGGCGGCATGTCGAACACGATCCGGGCCGGCACCCGACCGGCGAGCACGTCGGCCATCGCCTCGTTCACGTCGGCGAGCGGGCGGCGGACCGACACGACCCGGGTGCGTCCGGCGGCGTGCAGGGCGAAGACCTCGGCGAGGTCCTGCCGAGTCCCGACGATCGACCCGATGATCGAGATCCCCTTGAGGACGGTGTCGAAGATCGGGATGCTCATCGTGCCGTCCGCCGGCAGCGCGACGCAGACCAGGCGTCCTCCCCGCTTCAGGGAGGCGAACGCCTGCTCGAACACGCTGGCCGACGCTGCGAGCACGACGGCGACGTCCGCGCCACCGAGCTCCTGGATCTGGGCGGCGGCGTCGCCGGAGGACGCGTCGACGGCGCGGTCCGCACCGAGGTCGCGGGCGAGCTCGAGCTTGGCCGGCTCGACGTCGACGCCGATGACCTGCGCGCCGAACACCCGTGCGTACTGCACCGCGAGGTGCCCGAGCCCGCCCACGCCGAAGACCGCGACGGTCTCGGACGGCGTTATCCCGGCGACCTTGAGTGCCTTGTAGGTCGTGACGCCGGCGCAGGTGAGCGGGGCTGCGTCCTCCGGGGCGACGCCGGCGGGGACCGGGACGACGTAGTCCGCGTCGGCGACGGCGAACTGCCCGAAGGCGCCGTCGATGGAGTACCCAGTGTTCTGCTGCTGCTCGCAGAGGGTCTCGCGGCCTTCCACGCAGTAGCGGCAGTGGCCGCAGGCGTGACCGAGCCACGGGAGCGCGACCCGGTCACCGATCTGTCGGTTCGTGACGCCGTCACCGAGCTCCTCGATGATGCCGACTCCCTCGTGGCCGGGGACGAACGGCGGCGTCGGCTTGACCGGCCAGTCTCCGCGTGCTGCGTGGATGTCGGTGTGACAGAGGCCGGAGGCCTCGATCCGGACGAGGACCTGTCCGGCGCCGGGTGCGGGGAGCGGCCGGTCCTCGACAACGAGGGGCTGACCGAACTGGTGGACGACTGCTGCCTTCATGGGATGACCTCTCCTCACGGGCGTGCCGGGACCCGGTGTCCCGCGCCAATCGGCGCCCGTGGAGTCACCCTGCCGCGGGCGCTCATCGCACGGCAGGGTCAGAAGTCCCACCGAGCACCGAGGGGGGGAGCGACGTCGACGTGATCTGATCGAGGATGCGCAGGTCGAACGGCGAGGACTCCGCGCAGCAGGACGGCGACAACCAGCTCACCCGGTCGTACCCACCCGACACGAGCCGATCACCGAAGCGGACGCGGAGGACGCGCCCGGGCAACAGTGCCGCCAGCGACCGGACGTAGGCGGCGGACGCTCGGTCCAGGCCGCCCACGAACCCCAGGGTCACCGTTTCCCCCACGATCAGCGCCGCGGCGACGGACACGACGGCGCGCTCGAGCGGGAACCCGGTGTCGACCACGACCTGCGCGGAGCGCAGTGCTCGTCGGCGAGGAACGGACACCGTCCGGAGCAGGTCGGCCATGGCGATCAGGACGCGGTCGCAGCGAACGGCGGGGGAGTCGAAGACTGCCCCATCGGTCCGTTCGAATGGCGTTCGGCCGGCACCCGTGCCCGCCACCGCGAGGTGGCTGATCTCGCTGAGGAGTCCCGCGCGTACGGCTGGTTCGAGCTCGCACCAGGCGCGGCGCGAGGCGGCCCCGGCTCCGGCCGGGGGTGGCTGAGTTGTCGCTCGAGCATCCACGATCGCGCGCTCAGCGCTCGTGTGGGTGCAGTCGATCGGCGGCGCGGAGCGTCACACCGATGCTGAGCAACGTCTCGACGTCCAGTGGTTTCGTCGGACACAGCTCGATGGTCACGCTCGGAGGGTTCTCGGTCGGGTCCTCGACGGCGCGGTGACGGGGCGGTGCGGAAGCGATCCGGTTCTTCATGCCGACGACGGTTCCATGGCCCGCGAACGAGGGACAGGGACCAAGGTCCGTCCGGAACGGGGGTCACTCGCAGCGATAGTGGTGCGGTCGTCGACGAAGTGCACTCCGCGGCTGCGTGCTGCCGCGGCGTGGACGCGTCGCCGTTCGTCGTCGTCGCCGAGTCGACCCGACAACCGCACGACGTGGTCCCTCGCGGAGATCCTGACAGCGGCGTACGGCGCAGCATCGCGGACAGCACCCTCCACCCTGGCCTGGAGGACCGCGTCCGGTTCGGTCGGATCGCACTCGAGCGGACGCACGACGATACGGTTCCGCACCGGGAGCAACCCGGTGGCGTGTCCGGACGCTATCTCGTGGGCTGTCAGCCGATCGGTGTACGACCCCACATCACCGGTCAGGACGATCTGGTTGCCGCCGACGTCGACGGCCACGTCGAGTGTCGAGGCGTCCAGGGACCGTTCCGAGCGCCAGGAGCGGAGGATCAGGTCGCGGACTCCGAGGTCCACGACCGCGGGTGTCATCGTGCTCACTTGGTTCGTCGTGCTCATGCGGAGATGATCGCGCCCTGACGCGACCGGCGGCAGGGCACAACGTCCTGCCATGTCCACGCGGCGACCAGGCACGGTCTGGAGGCGCGGTGCGGGCCCGCAGCGCGCCTCCAGACCGGCCGTGGTGGCGTCAGACCGTCACCGGTCACGCCGTAGCACCCTCGATGTGGGTGCGGGTAACGCGCTTGCGGAAGACCCAGTACGTCCAGGCCTGGTAGGCGAGCACGAGCGGGACGAAGACCAGCGCCACCCAGCTCATCACCGTGAGCGTGTACTGCCCGCTCGACGCGTTCCACACGGTCAGGCTGTTCGCCGGGTCGTTCGAGGCGGGCATGACGTCGGGGAAGATCGCCGTGAACATCGCCAGCACGACCGCGGCGATCGTGACCGCCATGAGGGTGAACGCGCGTCCCTCACGGCCCCAGGCGTTGCAGAGCACCGCGAGGACGAGGGCGAGGGCGGCCACCACCGAGAGCACGAGGCTCGCCGGCGTCGCTCGGACGAACGCCATCGCCACCAGGAACGCAGCGCCGACGACGATCGTGAGCACGCCCGCGCGGGTCGCGAGCCGCTTGGCCCGTTCGCGGATCTCGCCCTCGGTCTTCAGCGCGACGAACACGACGCCGTGCGTGAAGAAGACCAGGAGGGTGGCGAGCCCGGTGAGCAGGGCGAACGGGTTGAGCAGGTCGAACAGGGTGCCGGTGTAGTTGTGTCCGGCGTCCATCGGGATGCCGCGGACGACGTTGCCGAAGGCGACGCCCCACAGGAACGACGGCACCGCGCTGCCGACGATGATCATCAGGTCGAAGCGGCGCTTCCACTCCGGGTGCCGGCGCTGGTGCCGATACTCGAACGACACGCCGCGGGCGATGAGCGCGGCGAGGATGAGCAGGAGCGCGAGGTAGAAGCCGGAGAACATCGTGGCGTACCACTCCGGGAACGCTGCGAACAGGCAGGCGCCGGCGACGATGACCCAGGTCTCGTTGAGGTCCCAGACCGGGCCGATCGTGTTGATGAGCACGCGGCGGTCGGTGTCGTCCTTGCCGAGGAACGGCAGGGACATGCCGACACCGAAGTCGAACCCGTCGAGGACGAAGTACCCGACGAAGAAGAGTCCGACGATCGCGAACCAGAGAACGGGCAGGTCCATCTCAGTACACCGTCGCGATCGTCTCAGGAGCGTCCTGCGCTGGGTCCTCGGGCGGGGTGAGCTCGTCGGCGCGTTGGGCGGCGCGGCGGAGCAGGCGGAACTCGACGACCGCCAGCGCGCCGTACAACAGGGTGAAGACGACGAGGGAGATGAGGACCTCGACCCCCGTCACGTTCGGGGACACACCAGCGCTCGTCTTCAGCAGCCCGAACACGAGCCACGGCTGGCGGCCCATCTCCGTGAAGATCCAGCCGACGGTCATGGCGGCCATCGGGAGCGGCGCCGACCAGACCGCAATCCGCCACACCCACCGGCGCTGCGGCACCCGTCCGCGGCGGAGCAGCACCAGACCAGCGATCGCGAGCAGGACGGAGACGGCTCCGAAGCCGATCATCCAGCGGAAGGCCCAGTAGGTGACCCAGATGGTGGGGGAGTAGTCGCCGGGTCCGTACACCTGCGTGTACTGCGCCTGGAGCTCGCGGATGCCCTCGACGGTGCCGTGCGTGGTGTGAGTCGACAGGAAGGACAGCAGGTACGGGATGCGGATCGAGAACAGCTCGTGGACTCCGTCCGGGGTGCCGAGCGTGAAGATCGAGAACGACGCGTCCTGGCCGGTGGCCGTGTTGTAGAGCGCCTCGGCTGCAGCCATCTTCATCGGCTGCGTGTCCACCATGACTAGGCCGAGCTGGTCGCCGGTGAGCAGCGTCACGGCCCCGGCGGTGACCATCGTCCAGAGGCCGAACTTGATCGCCGGGAGCATCGTCTCGAGGTGCTGGTTCCGGGCGAGGTGCCAGCCGGCGACCGCGATGACGACGGCCGCGGCGACCATGAACGATGCTGCGATCGTGTGCGGGAACGCTGCGAGTGCGACCTTGTTGGTGACGACCGCCCAGATGTCGGTCAACTCTGCTCGACCGCGGGACGCGTCGAGCCGGAAGCCGACCGGGTGCTGCATGAAGGCGTTCGCGGCGATGATGAAGTAGGCCGACAAGAGCGTCCCGAGTGCGGTGAGCCAGATGCTGGCGAGGTGCACGCCCTTGGGCAGGCGGTCCCAGCCGAAGATCCAGATGCCGATGAACGCTGCCTCGAGGAAGAAGGCGAGGATGCCCTCGAGCGCGAGCGGCGCCCCGAAGACGTCACCGACGAACCGAGAGTACGTCGACCAGTTCATGCCGAACTGGAACTCCTGCACGATGCCCGTCACGACACCCATCGCGAAGTTGATCAGGAAGATGCGTCCGAAGAACCGGGTCAGCTGCAGGTAGTGCGCGCGGCCGGTGCGGACCCAGGCGGTCTGGAACACCGCGACCACGAACACCATGCCGATGGTGATGGGGACGAAGAGGAAGTGGTAGATCGTCGTGAGGCCGAACTGCCACCGGGACAGCACCAGGGTGCTGAGCAAGTCGTTCATGCGGTCGACCCTGCTGCCCTCAACGCTTGGGCGCCAGGGACCTTCGTCCCGCGCACATCACTCACTCGGCTCACCGTCAGCGCAGCGCGGCGACTCCGATTCGGTCTGTCGCTGGGCGCGGTCGCGCGCTTCCCGCTTGAGGCGCTCCCACTCGGCCTCGGGAACGCGGTGATGATGGTCGTCTGCGTGCTTGTGCTCCAACCTCGCTCACGATCGCCGAAGACCGCAGAGTCCAAGGTCCCGTCGTGCACGCGGGACCTTCGACCCTGCGCGCGGCACCCAGCGGCGCCGAGGATCGAGTGGTCCGCGACCGTTCGGCCACGGACGGGGAGCGAGGAAGACGCATGAGCGACATGACCACGACGATCACCAGAACGCCCACCGGATCGGAGGCAGCAGCATTCCGGCGCGGTTCCGGCAGATCGGTGGACGACCGGGTGCTCGATCAGCTGCACACGTGGTGGCGGACGGCGAACTACCTGTCCGTGGGCCAGATCTACCTGCTCGACAACCCGCTGCTCCGCCGCCCGCTCACTCGTGACGACGTCAAGCCGCGCCTCCTCGGACACTGGGGCACCACTCCAGGTCTCAACTTCGTGTACGCCCACCTCAACCGGGTCATCCAGGAGCGTGACCTCGACACGCTGTACGTCACGGGTCCGGGACACGGCGGCCCCGGCATGGTCGCCAACGCGTACCTGGACGGAACCTACAGCGAGGTCTACCCGGGGATCTCGCAGACCGAGGACGGCGTCCGGAAGCTCTTCCGGCAGTTCTCCTTCCCCGGCGGCATCCCCTCCCACGCAGCACCGGAGACCCCGGGCTCGATCCACGAGGGCGGAGAACTCGGCTACGCACTGTCCCACGCGTACGGCGCCGCCTTCGACAATCCCGGGCTGCTCGTCGCCGCGGTCGTCGGCGACGGCGAGGCCGAGACCGGGCCGCTCGCCACGAGCTGGCACTCCAACAAGTTCATGGACCCCCTGCACGACGGGGTCGTCCTGCCGATCCTGCACCTCAACGGGTACAAGATCGCCAACCCCACGGTCCTCGCCCGCATCCCGGAGGACGAGCTCCTCGCCCTGATGCGCGGCTACGGCCACACGCCGTACGTCGTCTCCGGCGGCTTCGACGGCGAGGACCCCCGCGCCGTGCACGCCCGCATGGCCGCGACGCTCGACCGGGTCCTCGACCACATCGCCGACATCAAGGAACAGGCCGGCGCGGGCACGCTCGACGGTCGACCGGCCTGGCCGATGATCATCCTCCGGACGCCGAAGGGCTGGACGTGCCCGCCGGAGATCGACGGCAAGCCAGCCGAGGGCAACTGGCGCGCCCACCAGGTGCCGCTCGCGAACGCCCGCGACACCGAGGAGCACCTCCACGTGCTCGAGGGCTGGCTCCGTTCCTACCGTCCCGAGGAGCTGTTCGATGATGCGGGCGCGCCCGTGGCGCTCGCGACCGCATTCGCACCCGAGGGGGACCGCAGGATGAGCGCGAACCCGGTCGCGAACGGCGGCCTGCTCAAGCGGGACCTCGTGCTCCCCGACTTCCGCGATCACGCGGTCGAGGTGCCCACGCACGGCGGCTCGGTCAACGAGTCCACGCGGGTGCTCGGCGAGTGGCTGGCCGAGGTCGTGCGCCTGAACCCGGACAGCTTCCGGATCTTCGGCCCGGACGAGACAGCGTCGAACCGCCTGAGTGCCGTGCTCGAGGTCACCGACAAGCAGTGGGACGCCGAGTACCTCCCGTCGGACGAGCACCTCGCCCGAGCCGGGCGCGTCATGGAGATGCTCAGCGAGCACCAGTGCCAGGGCTGGCTCGAGGGGTACCTGCTGACGGGGCGGCACGGCCTCTTCACCAGCTACGAAGCGTTCATCCACATCGTCGACTCGATGCTCAACCAACACGCCAAGTGGCTGAAGGTCAGCAAGACGATCCCGTGGCGTCGCCCGATCGCCTCCCTCAACTACCTGCTCTCGTCGCACGTCTGGCGGCAGGACCACAACGGGCTCTCGCACCAGGACCCCGGGTTCATCGACCACGTCGTCAACAAGAAGCCCGACGTGGTCCGCGTCTACCTGCCCTTCGACGCGAACACGCTGCTCTCGACCTACGACCACTGCCTGCGCTCCGTCGACTACGTCAACGTCGTCGTCGCCGGCAAACAGCCCACGTTCAACTGGTTGTCGATGGACGAAGCCATCGCCCACATGACCCGCGGGCTCGGGATCTTCGAGTGGGCGGGCAACGAGCTTCCCGGCGAGGAACCCGACGTGGTGCTCGCCTGCGCGGGGGACGTGCCGACGCTCGAGACCTTGGCGGCCGTGTCGATCCTGCAGGACGAGGTACCGGACCTGCGCGTCCGCGTCGTGAACGTCGTCGACCTGATGCGCCTGGTGTCCGAGGGGGAGCACCCGCACGGGCTGTCCGATGCGGAGTACGACGCGGTCTTCACCACCGACAAGCCCGTCGTCTTCGCTTACCACGGGTACCCCTGGCTCATCCACCGGTTGACCTACCGCCGTCACGGCCACGCGAACCTGCACGTGCGCGGCTACAAGGAGGAGGGCACGACCACGACGCCGTTCGACATGGTGATGCTCAACGACATGGACCGGTTCCACCTCGTGATCGACGTGCTCGATCGCGTCCCCGGTCTCGGGTCCCGCTACGCCGGACTCCGCCAACGGATGCAGGACGCCCGGGTCGCTGCGAGGGCCTACACGCGGGCCCACGGCGAAGACGCGCCGGACGTCGCCGACTGGACGTGGACCGACGGTGACACCGCGACGCACGACGCCACGTCGGTGCGCTCCGCCAACGTCGGCGTCGGCGCGGCCGCCGCCGCGTCCGCCGCTACGGGTGGGGACAACGAATGACCATCCACCAGCACAACGAGGAGACAACGACCATGAAGGCAGCCCGATACCACGACCGCGGTGACATCCGCATCGAGGACGTCCCGGCACCGGAAGCCACCCCGGGCACCGTGCTCATCGATGTCGCCTGGTGCGGCATCTGCGGTACCGACCTGCACGAGTACCTCGACGGACCGATCTTCGTCCCGCCGGCCGGACATCCGCACCCGATCTCGGGGGAGGCCGCTCCCGTGACGCTCGGGCACGAGATGTCGGGCACGGTCGCGGCGCTCGGGGCCGGCGTCACGGACCTGCAGATCGGCGAGCACGTCGTCGTCGAGCCGTACATCATCCGCGACGACGTGCCCGCCGACCCGGGCACCGAGTACCAGCTGTCACCGGACATGAACTTCATCGGTCTCGCCGGCCGCGGGGGCGGCCTCGCCGAGCGGATCGCTGTCGAGCGACGGTGGGTCCACCCGGTGGGTGACCTGCCGCTCGACCAGGCTGCACTCATCGAACCCCTCTCGGTGGGCCACCACGCCTTCGTTCGCAGCGGGGCGCGCTCCGGCGACGTCGCACTCGTCGGCGGTGGCGGACCGATCGGCCTGTTGACCGCGGCGATCTGCAAGGCGGAGGGGCTCACCGTCATCCTCAGCGAGGTCAGTGCTGCACGGAAGGCCATGGCGACCCGCACCGGGGTCGCCGACCACGTGCTCGACCCGACCGAGGTCGACGTACCGTCTGAAGTCCGTGCCCTGACTGGCGGTCGCGGGGCCGACGTCGGATTCGAGTGCGCCGGGGTCGACGTCGTGCTCGACACCCTCCTCGACGCAGTGCGTCCAGGCGCAGCGATCGTGAACGTCTCGATCTGGGGCCACCGGCCCGTCGTCGACCTCGAGAAGCTCGTCGTCAAGGAGATCGACCTCCGCGGCACCATCGCGTACGCGAACGACCACGCTGCGACGATCGAACTCGTACGGTCCGGCAAACTCGACCTCGCACCGTTCATAACCGGTCGGATCGCGCTTGACGACCTCATCGAGCAGGGCTTCGACCAGCTGATCCACCACAACGAGGACCACGTCAAGATCCTCGTGCGCCCCTGACTCCCACCAAGGACCAGAGGAGGGGCCCGC
>NZ_BACW01000450.1:0-2681 GCF_000333315.1 Curtobacterium sp. B8 | reverse complement strand
GTCCGCCCCGTCTCAGCGTCCGGAGCCGCGGGCCGGTCAGCCTGCCGCGACCGGTCGGTCCGTCGTCGGCGTGGCCGACGTCTCGGACTCCGGGCGCCGAAGTCGGAGCGTCGCCGCCAGGCCGAGCACGAGGAACCCGGCCGCCGAGAACGCTGCCGCCCGGGTGCCGTCGCTGAACGCCTCCGCCGCGGTGTCCGCGACCGCCGGGTCCTGCGCGCGGAGCCCGGCGATGGCGCCGCCGGAGGACGTCACGACGGCGTCGGCCACCCGGGAGGCGGTCGCCGCGGGGGTGCCGGTGCCCTCGAGGCGGTGCTCCACGAGCGCGCTCGTCGACGTGAACAGCACCGTGCCGAGCACCGCGATCCCCAGGGCGGACCCGATCTGCCGGGCGGTGCTCTGGGCGCCGGAGGCCTCCCCGCTCCGTTCGACGGGGACGTCCTGCAGGACGACGCCGGTGAGCTGCGCGGTGGCGAGCCCGACGCCGAAGCCGTAGACGAACAGGCACGGCACGATCGCCCACCACGGGGTCGACGACGACACCACGAACCCGACCGCGGCGACCCCGACGATCTCGGCGGCGATGCCGAGCCGGACGATGGGCAACGCGCCGATCCGCTGGCCGGCGGTGGCGGCGAACCCGCTCGCGACGAAGGAGCCGACGGCGAGGGCGAGCAGGACGAAGCCGGTCTGCAGCGCGGAGTAGCCGAGGACGTTCTGCAGCCAGAGCGGGAGCGACAGGATGATGCCGAACTCGCCGAGCGAGACGATCAGCGCTGCGACGGAGCCGCCGCGGAAGGACGCGATGCCGAACAGGTCGAGGGCGATGAGCGTCGACCGGCCCGCACGCTGCCGCCGCCGCGTCCACACCACGAAGAGCAGGCCCGCGACGACGGTGAGGGCGAACGCGTACGGGATCGGCGAGAGGGCGCCCGGCCAGGACCAGTCCCCGACACGCAGCCGCTCGGCGTTGGTCCACCAGCCGTAGGTCCGGCCCTCGATGAGGCCGAACACGAGCGACGCGCTCGCGAGCACGCTGAGCACGGCGCCGACGACGTCGATCCGGCCGGCGTGCACCTGGTCGCGGGACTCCCGGACGAACACGAGCGCGCACGCGACGATCGCGACACCGAGCGGGATGTTGATGCCGAAGGCCCAGCGCCACGAGAACGCGGTCGTGAGCCAGCCGCCCAGCAGCGGACCGACGGCCACCATGCCGCCGATCGTCGAACCCCACACCGCGAACGCGATGCCGCGCTCCCGTCCGGTGAAGGTGGCGTTGACGAGTGAGAGCGTCGTCGGCAGGACCATCGCACCGCCGACGCCCTGGACGATCCGGGCCAGCACGAGCAGCTCGCCGCTCGGGGCCAGTGCGGCGAGGACCGAGGCCGCGGCGAACACCGTGACCCCGACCACCATGAGCAGTCGTCGGCCGAGCCGGTCGGCGAGCGAGCCGAAGACGAGCAGGAGTGCCGCGAACACGAGCGTGTAGCTCTCCTGCACCCACTGCACGGCCGTCGAGCCGATGTCCAGGTCGCGGACGATGCTCGGGATCGCGACGTTCACGATCGTCGAGTCGACGATGATCAGCGACACGGCGACGCTGATCACGACGAGACCGGCCCAGCGGCGACGGTCGGGGCTCGGGGTCGGTGTGGTGGACGGGGTGACCATGCGGTGCCTCCTGAGATCGTCAGCATGCTGATCGTCACCGTACGCCTGCTCGCGCCGTGACGTGGAGCCCGCTCACCGCCGGGGTACGGCGGGCGTCGAGCACGCGCATGGGCACGGACGGTTAGGCTGACGTGACCCACGATGACCAGCAACCACCTCGACCACTCCGCGGCACCCGTAGCCGGCGACACCCGCCGCACGGGACGCGCCGCCTCCCACGGCAAGACGATCCTCATCGGGGAGCACGCCGTGGTCCACGGCGCACCCGCACTCGTCCTGCCGGTCCTCGACGCCCGGGTGGTCGCGACGGTCACGCCGATCGACACCGCACCCGCCGTGCCGCACCCCGACGCCGACCCGGCGACCGGTCACCTGCTCGAGTCCGCGGTCCACACGGGTCCGCTCGACACCGCCCCCGCCGCGGTCCTGCCGACCGTCACCGCGGTGACCGCCACGCTGCGCCACTTCGGGGTCACCGACCGACGGTTCCACGTCCGGGTCGAGAGCGACGTCCCGACCGCGCGGGGCATGGGGTCGAGCGCTGCCGTGGCCGCCGCGGTCACCGCCGCGGTCGCCGACGCCCTCGGCCACACCCTCGACGCCGACACGCACCACGAGCTCGTCCAGGAGTGCGAGCGCATCGCCCACGGACGGCCCTCCGGACTCGACGCACGCGGCGTGGTCGCCGACGCGCCGGTCTGGTTCGACGGCGGGCGGATCGAGCCCGTCGCGCTCGGGGCCCGGTTCACCTTCGTCGTCGCCGACACCGGCGTCCCCGGTCACACCCGGGAAGCCGTCGCGTCGGTCCGGGACCGCCTCGAGCGCGACCCCGTCGGCGTCCGCGGGACGATCGACGGGATCGGTGTCCTCGCGCACGCCGCCCGCGCCGCCCTCGAGCGCGGCGACGCCCCGGCGCTCGGTGCGAGCATGGACGCCGCCCACGGGCTGCTCGACGACCTCGGGGTGTCGAGCGGCGACCTCGACCGGCTCGTCGAGGCGGCCCCGCGCGC
>NZ_BACW01000451.1:0-11488 GCF_000333315.1 Curtobacterium sp. B8 | reverse complement strand
TCGGCGCTGCCGGATGAGGTCGGAGATGTTCGTGTAGCCGTCCCGCATCCGGTCGTCGTCGACCGTCTCGACCGCGTCACCGCTCGCGAGCCGGTCCCGCTCGGCCTGGAGTTCGGCGATCTGCGCGTCGAGCCGTCGGATCTGCACGTCGGGGTCGGGTTCGGCGCGCGCCGCCCACCGGTGCACCGCGTCGACGATCATCGCGAGGCGGCTCTCGCTGATGAGGGCACGGTCGGCGCTGAGGGCGTCCACGAGGCTCAGGGCCTCGAGCGCGTGGCTCGTCAGGGAGTACTGCTCGTCGCCGTCCGGGGAGTTCGAGCGGACCAGCCACTGCGCGGCCACCCAGTCGCGGCACAGCGCGCGTCCGTTCGGCCGGGCGTCCTCGGCGTCGCCGGACTGGTCGCCCGCCGGCACGCGCGCGCCCGTCGACTGCAGCCGCGCGACGTGCTCCTCGACCTGCAGGTGCATCCGGTCGGCAGGGACGTACTGCACGTCCCGGTCGAACACCGCACGGAAGACGGCGACCACCGCGGCGCTCGTCGGACGCGAGAGGAGCCGCAGGGTCGGCCGGTCGAGGACGGCGCGCACACGGGCGAACTCGAGGTCGACGTCGGTCATGTGCCCCTACGAACTGGACGGAACTGGTCAGATGACGAGAGCCCGACGCGTGCTGCGTCGGGCTCTCGGTCGTGTCGTCGAAGCGACACAGCGGGTGGGCGATACCAGACTCGAACTGATGACCTCTTCGGTGTGAACGAAGCGCGCTACCAACTGCGCCAATCGCCCGCTGCACTTGTCGTGCCAGTCGATAGTAGCGGATGTCCGGCGTTCGGCTGAACACGACGCGTCGCCCGGGTGTGGCGCGGTCGGCGGGGTGCCCGCGGCAGCCCTCGGTTCCGCGTGAACACGGGGGACACGCCCGGTGAACCGGAAGGATTTTGGTGGATGCGCTCGGCTTCGTATAGAGTTTACGACGTCGCCGAGACGGCCGGCCAGCACGAACGGCCAGCACGACGGCAATCCGCTCTTCTCGAAGAGCATGCGGATGTGGCGCAGTGGTAGCGCATCACCTTGCCAAGGTGAGGGTCGCGAGTTCGAATCTCGTCATCCGCTCGAGTGTCAGGATCTCCGGATCCCGACGACTCACCAGAGGGTATCCCACCGTTCGGGTACTCACGGAGACGTGAACCTCGATGGTGGGGTGGCCGAGAGGCTAGGCAGCGGCCTGCAAAGCCGTCCACGCGGGTTCGAATCCCGTCCCCACCTCCAGCTCCACACTCCTCTGGGCGATTGGCGCAGCGGTAGCGCGCTTCCCTGACACGGAAGAGGTCACTGGTTCGATCCCAGTATCGCCCACAGCAGGAAACCCCCGGGAAACCGGGGGTTTTTGTGTCTCTGTGGCCACGTCCCGGGATGGACGCAGGATGCTTGGCACAGATTTGGCACGGTCTGCTAATCCGCCGCATTGTGTCCGCGTTGTCCCTCCGCACGTCGCGCATCGTTCACGAGTTCGGTGATCTCGTCGGCGATCGCGTGGATCGTCGTGTCTGCGGTCGAGCGTGCCAACTTGTCGGCGAGGCTCGGGCTGTTTGCGGCCACGCCGGCCTGATTGACGCCGTGCCAGATCGGCAGCAAGTTCTGCCGCCCGCCGACACCTAGGGTGACGATTCCGTCGAGCTCGTACTGTGTCCAGCCCTTGCTGAAGTACGCATCGCTCAGGACCACGGCCGCGAACCGACTGCTCCGGATGCCTCGATCGATTCGCTGGCGCAGACTGTCGCCCATCCGGATGACGGCCTGGTCCAGCCAGACCGTGATGCCACGAGCTTCAAGCGCCTTCGCGAGCGGTACGGCGACGGTCTCCTTGTCTTCGCTGGCGTGAGACAGGAACACGTCCCATGTCTGACCGTTCAACTCCGTCGCCGATGTCGGAGGAGTGGGGGTTCGAGTGGCGATGCTGCCTGACAGGGTCGGTTCCGCCGCGCTCCGGAACTCTGGGAGGTTCCCGCGAGGGGGTGCTTCGACGGAGACCTTCGCGTTGATCCGACCGGCGGCGCCGCCGAGGTCCACTGCGAGGATCCAGTGTCCGTTCGTCGGAACGGTGATCCTCGCGGGACCGCGCTTCACCAGCCCGCCCACGTACTTGATGTTGCCGCCTCGCCCCGATGCGTACCGGCGGTAGTTGTTCGAATCCATCAGCAGCACGTTCGCCTGGTTCCTGAGCGTGACCACGACGGTCGCACCCTTCTTGAGCGTGCCGAGGTCCTTCTTCAGATGCTCCACGCCACCACCGTACGGCCGGCCGCCGACGAACAAGACATGTGCGGGAACGACGATGCCGACTCGTCGACGAAGCGAACGAGCCGGCATCAGGAGCGGGTCGAGAGGTGGAACGAGGCGCTCAGAGTCGCTGCGCGATCCCTGCACCTGAGGCGAGTCCGTCGAGTTTCTCGACGAGCGGGGCGAAGTCGGACGGGAACAGACCGGTGTAGACGTCGAGAGTGATGCTCGGCTTGGCGTGTCCGAGCATGTCCTGCACGAGCCGCACTTGTGCACCAGCGGACACGGTCAGGCTCGCCGCCGTGTGGCGCAGGTCGTGCGGCGTCAGGGCGGGGAAGAGCTTGGGGGAGTCTTCGCCCGCGAACTCGCTTCCCGGCCAGCTGGCGATGGCTCGCTTGACTGCGGGCGCGAAGACACGCCGACGCCAGGTGGTGAGCCTGAGGAAGCCACCTTCAGGCGCGGTGAAGACGAGGTCTTGACCGTCGCGCCCCTTCGCGTGCCGTCGGAGTGGCCCCATGACCTGGGGGACGCCTGGCACCCGACGGGACTTTCCGCTCTTCGGCTGACCAACGACGAGCCTGCCCCTGACCTCGGTCGCAGACCGACGGACGTGAACGATGTTGTTCTCGAAGTCCAGGTCCGCGAACGTCAGTGCTGCTGCCTCACCGAACCGCAGCCCGGAGAAGGCGAGGAAGGCGATGAGCAGCCGGTCTCGCTCCGCGGACTCGTCGAGGAGGTGGGCGACTTGCTGCGCGTTCATGTAGCCGTGCTCCCGGGTGACCACCTTCGGTAGCCGAACGCCGCGCGCCGGGTTTCCGGTCATCAGCGCCTGCTCGACGCACTCCTCGAGGACGCCGCCCAAGATCTGGTGAGCCTTCTGGATGGTCTGAGCGCCGGCCCCGTTCGCGTGGATGGTTTCCACCCAGGCCTTGACTGCTTTCTTCGTCACAGCATCCAAGGGCTCTTCGCTCCAGTACGGCGTCACCCACTTGCTCGCTACGGCCGCACGGTTCGCGACGGTGCTCGCGGCGAGGGTCGCTCTCCGTGCCAAGAACTCGTCGATGAACGGCCCGAGCCTCTGCGACAGTTCAGTCTGGGTCCGGTAGGTGGGCTTGCTCATGGCGACCGTGTTGACGGCCGACCACTCCTTCGCGTCCCGCTGCGTTCGGAACCCACGCTTCCGTGTGGTCCGCCCGTCGGGCTTGGTGTAACCGACTTCGTACCGCTTGCCCTTTGCGGTCTCGTAGGCGCGGATGGTGGCCATCAGGCGGCCGCTCCGTTGTGCGAGACGCGAGTCTGCTCGACGTAGTCGAGGAGGTCACTGAGGCGGTACGCCACGGAACGGCCGACCTTGATGTAAGCGGGACCTCGGCGGAGGTAGCGCCACTGCGCCAACGTCCCGACGGTCGTGAGGAGGAAAGCCGCGGCTTCTGCTGGCGTGACGAGAGCAGAAGGCTGGGCAGCGGGGCCGTGGGCCGCCGACGCTGGGGTCCCTGGGCGGGAGGTTGTGGACATCCTTGATTCCGATTCCGTGATGAACTGCCCGCGACGTTGGTCACGGCATCTGCCCTGCGGGCCGACGGTAGCCCTATGCGCGCACTCATCGGGCGGCTTCTGAGATGAATTGGGATGAAGAAAAAGCCCCGTCAAGGGCCGGTTGGCGTCTCCATTCACCGTCGACGCAACACCGGTGGCAAGAGGCGACTGGCAGGTCTCGGTAGGGTCGTGCGGTGGCTAGCCTCCTTTCACCGGCCCGAAGGCACCGGCTCCTCATCACCCTGCTGTCCGGCATGGGGGTGAACGAAGCCGATGTGATCCGGACGGAGACGACCGCCCGGCAGGCCACCGTGCGGTCCGAGGGCGTGATCGCCACCGTGATGATGAACACGAGGCCCGCATCTGCGGCGCGAGTCGTCGCGCTGCTCGAAGAAGCGGCGGGCGCCAACGTGCTGGCGGTCGCTGTCAACGGTTGGGGGAGCGCAGGCCTGGAGCAGTTCGACGGGATGGGCGGGGCCCGCTTCGACCTCCAGTCAGACATGTCGGTGCGTCCTGCTAACTTCGTGGCAAGGGTCGTGACGGCTCTCGGCCCCATGGACGCGAAAGCGGTCGAACGGTGGATCCTCGATACGAGGAACCGTGCGACATCAGCAACGGGAGCCGGCGACGAACTGGACTCGCTCGCCTTGCAAGTGCGGACGGCGCAGCAGAGCAGCAATACACCAGCGTCCGCGTGGCTCGATGTCATCGAGCTCCGGGAACGCATATCGGTGCTCCGGGGAGCCCTCCGAGAGGCACTCGGCCGTGCTGAGCGCGGGGATGGTCTCGAGGTGCTCCGCACTCTTCCGCCGATGCGACTTGCCCGTTGGCAGAAAGTGCATGATCTCACCGTTGAGCTGGAAGAAGCCGTGGATCGGGCCTCGGGCGAGATCCGGGCTGCTCTGGAGGGACTCGCGGCGCAGAAGCCTTCTCACTAAAGTCGGACCGAGTTCGAGTTTGTTGGAGCGTCAGCGGGAAACGATGACGAGCAAATGTGCGTTCGTGTACCCGACCGGACAGTGAGCACCGACTCAGACGCCGGACGGCGCTCGGACAGACTGGCTGTCCGACGGTTCTGAGTTGAGCCAGAGGCGATGTAGGTCGGCAACAAGCCAGCGATCACGCCGGTACCAGGGGCGAGCGGTTGCAGCGTCGGATGCCATGGCTACGCTGCAGTCGTGAAGGTTCTCCGGCGATGCGCCTTCTGCGGCCGCACCGATTCTCCGCTGACGAAGGAACACGTGTATCCGCGCCATTGGGCAAACTTCTTCCCGAGGAGCGGTACCGGTCCGGTGAACGTGTTCCAGACGACACCGAAGGGGCACGTCCAGCGGCGGGGCGCAAACCACCAGTTCGACGAGCAGGTTCGGGACGTCTGTGCGGTGTGCAACAACGGTTGGATGGCAGAGCTGGACGAAGCCGCCAAGACGGTGGTCGTTTCCCTTGGGCAAGCAACGACCGCGATGATGGATGCTTCGGCTACCTCGACGTTCCGAAGCTGGGCCACGAAGATCGCCTTGGTGAGGACGTTGCAGGACAAAGCGCACGCACAGCAGGCACACGAAGACCGCTTCCACGACTTCTACCGGGATCGAAAGCCATTCGGCCCGCTAGTCGTACAGGCGGCGCGGTGCGAGATGCCTCATGGGGACAACAACACCTCCTGGGTGATGCCGGGTGCCAACAGTGCCACGAGCAACACAGTCACCGTGACGCTCGGCCGGCTGTTGTTCCAAGTCGGCATCTTCGCGCCTGGGGACGAGACCTACGGGCCGCTGACACGTCTGCAACTCGCCGCGGTTCGGAACATGACGAAGGGGAAGGTTCGCCTGGTTCGCGACCAGCGAAGGTTCGAGCTCGGAGAAGAAGTTACCGAGACCGAGATGATGCTGGTTCGTGAGCCGGCAGCGCTGATCGGTGCTGGCCCGGCGGCCGAGAACAACATCAGCCGTATCCCCATCAAGCGATCCAGGGGCGGCAGCTTCGGCAATCCATACGGAGTTCCGAACATCAACGATGTTGCGTGGCAAAGATACGGAGATGAAAGCCTTTGAACGCACCTGAAGACAACCACGACTTCCCGTTCCTCGACGTGTGCGTCCTATCGGAGCCTCGAGCGAACGAGATGGACTTCGAAATGGCGCAGGCGACCCGCGACATGCCCCATGTCCGCGTATTCGGAGCCCACGTTACGGTGGCGCAAGCGGTTCAGATAGGCATCGACACGCTGGACGAGGCGATTGAGGCGATCGGTGCCTACCGGAGGAACGTGTACGGCGACGACCGGGTTCGATTCGTAGTTCTTCCGGGTGTGGGTGACGACGACGCCACGCCGATCGCCTGGACGAAGCGCTTCGATGCGCCAATCTACGGCATCCGCGCGGATGGCTCCCTTGTCGCAGCCGACGGCTTCCACGAAAACATCACTATCAGCGACCTCGCGCGTTCCGCGGGTGAGTTTGGCAACGGCACGAACGATCGCCTGGTGCTGGTTGCTCCGACCGGCCTTGGAGATGCCAGCGTCTATCACGAGGTGGTCGCGTTCCTGCTCGATCACTGGTTGGAGTACGCGCTCGCGACCTGGAGTGGATTCAAAACGGTGCGGCGCGCGGTGCTGCGCCGCAGTGCAATCCGTGCGGCACGCCGGGCCGCCGAGGCCATGCTGCACGCCGGGCTCGCTCAGCCGTGGCAGCTTCGGAGGTTCACTGACACGAGGAGCGAATGGAAGCTGCCCCGATTCGCGAGATTGATGCAGATTTCGCACACGGACGCGGCGCGCCTTCTTCGGGCCCTGGGCTACGAGCCTCGCGGTGGTGGTGGCGGTGTCTGGGAACCGAGCGAATCGCGGCGAGCCTCTCGGGCTCGTGGGCGCTGGATCCGCGACGAGTCCCGTCGTACCGAGAGCTGAACGCCAGTAGACCAGGGAGAGGGAGGTCCGAAGCAGTGTACGAGGGCCATCCTATTCCGGCTCAAACCTGCCGCTGCTCGCGCAGCCGCTCCACTCAGGCGGACGTTCCGTGGTCGATCCGCACGCCGGAGCAGGCCGCGGACTCGCTCGAGGAGCGCTTCCGCTCTGGCGCGGCCGACCGCCGACCGCCGACCAGGCCAGGGCTAGAGCCAGCTCCAACGGACATGCACCGTCGGCTTCCATTCCCACCAAAGATGTTGTCGGCGCCGCGGCCGTCCATCACGGACGCGGCGCCGAAGGGGAGTTCAGCCAGAGATGCTGTCGAGATGGAAACAGAGTCCGAGGCCTGACGCCCCGAGCGCCGCGGCCGCTGTGGCTCCCCACGCCAGGAAGACGCTGCCGGCGCCGGGGGAACCTCCCGGCTGCATGGTGCGGCCGTCGATGAACTTGATGCGGCCAGACGTGAAGCACACGAGGTCCGCGCTCTTGGCGGCTTCGTGGAACCACTTCGTGTCCGTGCGCGCGAAGACTAGAGCGATGCCCTCGCCGTGGTCGGCCAGACGCTGGAGCCAGGTTCGGGTGTCGTCGTACGGCGGGTTCACCCAGCAGAGACCCCGCCACGGCGAGGAGAGTCCGTCATCGGCGAGGGTGTAGACGGCTCCCGCGGGCACGTTCGACCTGCTGGACCCGGGGGAGCATGGGTCGAGGTCGAAGGTGACGGCGAGTGCCTGGAAGATGTAGTCAGGCGTGTACCAGTCGATGGTGGCGCTCGGCGCCTCGTGGGTCCAACCTCCCCGGCCTGCGCGCGAGTTGGTGGTGGTGGAGGTGATTTCTCTCATGCCAACGCTATGCGGGCCACCATCATCCGGGTCCTGAAACACCAAAAAACCCAGGTCACGACCGAGTTCACCGGCCGGTTTGCTATTCCTCGCCGGGCCGCGCCCATCCGAGCGCCTGATGGACGAACCCGCAGGTCACTCGAACGCGGGGTCGCACGGCAGATGCGGGATGAGCAAGAGTCAGTCGCATGGAGGACACTGAGAGGTCAAGCGCGCCATGACCGCGCGCCTCGATGTCGTCCTCCAGGGCTCGAGAACCCCGATCGACGTGGCGGTCTTCACGGACCTCATCGAGAATTCCGTCGCGGCCGGACGGTTGCCGTACAGAAAGGCGCTCGTCCGCGGCGAGATCCGTCTCTCAGATCTCATCGACCTGGCGAGGGTCGCCCACGTGCCGTGGCCGCTGTTCTTCGCGCCGTTCGACGTCGTCCATGCTCAGGTCGAGGCGAAGACGGCGAAGCTCCTGCAGGGACTGAGCAAGGACACGTTCTCCATGAACTCGAGAGCCACGGTGCAGCTCCGGGATGTGGAGCTCATCGTCAAGGACCTGCTGCGTAAACAGATGCTGCTCCGCACGCACGACGAGACGCTGGCGGACAACGCGATCGTCGGGATGCTCCGGAAGCCTCGCGGGAGCGCCGCAGACGACGCTCTCGCGCTCCTCGATGCGATCGGTCTCGAACCGAACGGACTGCGCCAGGCGCCGACGAAGAAGGGTGCGCTCGAACTCCTCATCGCTCATCTCGAAGCGAACCAAGTCCTCGTCGCGCGGAGCGTACGAGGTTTCATGCCGCAGCTCATCGAGGTCAAGTTCAGCGGCCTGACGGTGAAGGATCGGACGGTTCCGTACATCTTCGTCGCTCGGGGCGACCAAGGAGACGCACAGGAGCCGGAGGGACGTCAGCTGTTCACGCTGACGCTCATGGCGGTGCTCGTCGCGCGCAACATCTTCGCGCCGGTGACCTACGACGGGCGGACCCCCGCGATCGACGGCGGGCGAGAGTACGAGATCACCGCCGAGATCCTGATGCCGGCTGCGGACGTCCGACAGCGGGAGTTTGGATCCCTTGACGACATCCGTGCGGCGGCGGACACGTTCAAGGTGACACCGAGTGCGATGCTCGTGCGCGCGGAACACCTCAGGCTCGTCACGGCGGCCGAGACGAGGTCTTATCTCGCCGTCCTCGAGCGGGACTTCGCTGCACTTGCTCGTTCCCAGGCTCGGACCCCGAAGCCCGTGAACGGGGTGCGCACATACAACGGACGGGCGCTGTCCACCCGCATGCTCGGCGCGCTCGACTCCGGCAAGATCACGCCCGGCGAGTTCTGTCGGTCCGTGTGCGGGAACCGGATCAAACCGTACGAGATCAGCGAGTTCCGTGAGGCGCTGCGATGATCGGCCGCCGCTACCTCCTGGACAACAACGTCCTTCCCCGTCTTACGGTCGAGCAACGACGGTCGGACTTCGTCGTCGAGAACTGTCGAGTGCCGTCAGAGGTGCTTCATGAAGCCCGATTCCTCCCGGACATTGAAAAGCTGCTGAGCTTGGAGTACCCGACTACCGGGCGCGTGCTGCGACACCTGATGGTCGTGATGTCGAGGGTCCCGATCGGCGACACCGCTCTGGTTGACCTCTACAAGAACCGTGGCAATGCCGACCCACTCCTCGTCGCGTGTGCGCTCGACGGCCTCGAAGAAGCGAACGAGGGCCTCTTCGGAATCGAGTGGGTGGTGGTGTCGGACGACGGCGCGGTTCAGGGGATGTGCGAGGAGTTCCGCATTGTCACGCTGACGAGCGTCGACTTCTTGCGCTTCCTCACCCGCGGCTGACCGACTAGCGCTCACGCCGCCGGAGTTGGCGTTGGTCACGAATCACCCGGCTGAGGGGGCGGGGGTTCCGCGCGCAGACGGAGGAGTTGCGCGTCGAAGGACTTCATCGCGTCGACGATCGCGTCGTCGTCGTGGAACGGCACCGACCACCTCGCCGCTTGCAGACGGTGGAGGTCGATCACCGCTGAATCGCGGGTCCCACCGCCGGTCACGCGCGTGACGAGCTCCGCCATCACCCCTCGCGCTGATTCGTGCATCCGCAGGTAGGGCGAGAGCTCTGACTGCGTGTCGAGAGGCGGCCCGATGACGGTGAGGACGTCGATGAAGAGCTCGATCGACGTCACTCCGATCGTTCTGGCTGCACGGAGTCGCGCGACGACGAGGTCGACCCGTCGCTGCGCCGCCTCCATCGTCGACTCGCGGCCGGAGCTCACGGCCACTCGCCGCAGCCGTCTCACTCGGCGGACGACCTCGATCGCGGCTTCGTCGAGAGAGCTGTCTTCTGCCAGCGAGAGCGCGAGACGTTCGGCGGCTCGACTCGATCCGGCGAGCCGTCGGCGTGCTGTCTGTTCCTCCGCGAAGTTCATGCGCGTCCTATGCGCGGTCGCGTTCACCGGTGACCTGAAGCGTCCCGGCCCATCGAAGCCGAGACGGAGACAAAGTGGGTCAGATCAAGAAACTCGCTTTTACGGATGTCCGGTTCGGATCGCACGAACTGTCCCGCCGACAGCTCCTCGGTGGGACACCATTCACGCTTGCTTCACGCGCTGTGTGAGTGAGCCCGACCATGCGTTCGGCGGTCGAGGAATTGGGCAGACGCCGCCGCTGCCCTCGCGTTTCGGACACGACCAATCTCGCCCGACGGCTGCCCGAGATTCTGCGCGGGTCCTCTCCCTGATCCCGTGGCGGTTGGCGCTCGCGAGGCCAGATGGCAGGGCGTCCGAGAAGGTCGGAAGTCCCTGGTGCACGCGTCGCGTCCGGACTGGGATGGCCTGAGCCGGACCACCGGCGATGGACAGATGGGAGTGGACATGGACGACGCGGTAACGACCTCGAGGGCGCGCTTCGATGGGCGGACGGTGATCGTGACCGGAGCGGGTGCCGGCATCGGCAGGGCGACGACGGAACGGCTCATCGCGGAGGGGAGCCGGGTGGTCGCGGTCGACCTCCTTGAGGATCGTCTCGCGGCACTCGCGGAAGACGTGGCTTCCGAACGCCTCGTCACGGTCGCCGGTGACCTCGCCGACCGTCGGACGATCGACCACGTCGTCGCCGAGGCAGGCGAGCACATCGACGGCCTCGCGAACGTGGCGGGCATCATGGACGGCTTCCTCCCGACCGCCGAACTCGACGACGACGTCTGGGACCGCGTCCTCACCGTGAACCTCACCGCCGTGATGCAGCTGACGCGCGCCGTCCTCCCCACGATGATCACGGCACGAACCGGCAGCATCGTGAACGTGTCGTCCGAGGCCGGCCTCCGGGGCTCCGCGGCCGGGACCGCGTATACGACGTCGAAGCACGCCGTGATCGGGTTCACGCTCAGCACCGCGTTCTTCTACGCACCCGCCGGTGTCCGCTGCAACGCGGTTGCACCCGGGGCGGTCGTGACGAGCATCGAAGCACCCTTCCGGTCCCAGTACGCGGGTGAGCGGCTCGGACCGTTCATGCAGACGAACGTCCCGCCGATCGCGACCGCCGTGCAGCTCGCCGCCGGGATCACCTGGCTCCTCAGCGACGACTCCTCGAACGTCACCGGCGTCGTCCTGCCCTCCGACGGCGGCTGGTCCGCCATCTGATCGGTCAGAAGTCGCACAGGGAGGTGCGGGATCACCTGACCCCGCGCCTCCCGTCCCGCAATGCGTTGATCATCGATGACGCTCAGGCTCCTACCCCTTCCAAACTGCCTCGGCACCGGCGCGGCCGATGACGACGACCTGCACGATCGAGACGACGGCGACCGCGACGAGGAGCACGGGGCCGATGATCGAGATCACCCGCACCACACCAGTGCGCTTCTGGCGTCCTGCTCCGAAACGGTGCCATCCTGACCACAGCACGAGGAGGGCGAACACCGCGATCGACCACGGGAGCA
>NZ_BACW01000452.1:0-1762 GCF_000333315.1 Curtobacterium sp. B8 | reverse complement strand
ACTGCCGCTCCTGGCGCAGGGTCCGCTCGCGGTCGAGGAGCGGGTACTCCTCGCGGGTCAGGGCGTCGCGCCGTTCGTCGAGCGACGAACGCGATTCCGCGTAGGAGCCGAGGAACTCGTGGGCGGTGCGCTGCGCGGCCCCGAACGACTGCTCGGAGTCGATCGCGGTCTCGAGGACCGCGGTGCGCTCCTCGAACGTCGCACGCGTCCGGGCGACGGTGTCGCGTTCGCGGGTCCGGCGGTCGATGCGGTCCTCGAGCTGCGCGAGGGCGTTGCCGCCTTGGTCGCGGAGTCGGGCCTCGGCATCGCGGAGCTCGATCTCGACCGCTGCGTGCCGAGCCTCGGCCGCGGACACCTCCGCCCGTGCCGCGGTGCGCTCGCGGGCGTTCCGGGCGACCTCGTCGTCCAGCAGGGCGCGCTTCCGCGACGCCGTCCAGTGGGCGAACGGGGAGACCTCGGCACCCGTGGCGATGCCGTCCAGCGCAGCTGCGGCGGCCTTCGACCGAGAGATCTCGGCGTGCAGGTCGACGATGGGGGAGAGGATGCGGACCTTTCGCTCCTCGGTGTCCATCGCCTCGTACGCCTCGTCGAGGGCGGAGAAGTGCGCGAGCGCCCGGTCCGCCGCCTCGTAGGTCGCCGGGGTCTCGAGCACGAGGGACTTGTAGAGCGCGTCCACGGTCGGCAGGTGCTGTCCGGCCTGGATGCGCGCGAGCAGTCGCATCGCCCGGTTGCCGCCACCGGAGTCGCCGATGCCGAGCCGGGTCTGCAGCGTGTACGCGAGTTCCTGGTACGTGTCGCGGATGACGAGTCCGGGGACCCGGCCCGTCAGTTCGAGGTGGTGGAACCGCGAGGGCACGAACTCCTCGAGCCGCCGCAGGTCGAAGGTGTCGTCGACCGTCGCCATGGTCATCTGGATGTCGCCGACGCCGCGGGCGCGCTTCGGCACGATGTACGTGCGCAGGACGGTGAAGCGGCGCTCGTCGTCGTTCCGGAACGTGACCGCGACCGCGCCCCACGTCGTCCGGTCGTCGCCGCGGAGGTTCACGTCCCGCAGGGCGCCGGTCTCCGGGTCGCGCTGCGTGTCGACCTTGCCCCGCAGGTACGTGAGCAGGTTGCGCTGGTCCGCGCCGCGCGCACGCCCGGTCGTGGTGTCGTTCGACGCCCCGTTGAACGGCACGTCGGACGGCATCATCACCGCGAGGTACGCGTCCATCAGCGTCGACTTGCCCGTCCCGGACGCCCCCGAGATCAGCGTGGCCGTGCCGGACAGCTCCACCTGGCGGTGCCCGTGGAAGCCGCCCCAGTTGACGACCTGCATCGACTCGGCGCGCCACTGCGCCACGGTGTCGAACAGCGCGGGCGTCGCGTACTCGTCCGGCGCGGTGCGGCCGATCGCGGTGTCGGTCATGCTGCCGGCTCGCCTTCGTCGTCGGTGTCGGCCGGCTCGGCCTGGAGGCCCGGTGCGGCTCCGTCGACGACCTCGCCGCCGTCGCTGGTCGCGGTCCGCAACCAGGTGTCGAGTTCCAGGAGTCGCTCGAGGGGGAGCAACACCTCGACCACGCTCGCGACGCGGAACCGGTCCGGGTCGGTGGTGCGCAGCAGGATGCGCGCACGGACGAGCCGGTCGACGGCGCTCGCCACGCGGGCCTCGTCGCGGGTGCGGTCGGTCGACCCGGCCGGCAGGAACCCGGCCACGTGCCCGAGGATCTCCGACCGGTCGACGACCACCTGGTCCGGACCCGGTCGGGTGTCCGCGCGCAGG
>NZ_BACW01000453.1:0-2491 GCF_000333315.1 Curtobacterium sp. B8 | reverse complement strand
CGCGGGGTCCGAGGAGGGCGGGCACGGAGCCGAGCAGGCCGAGCCGACCGGGACGACGTACCCGTCGTCCCCGCCGACGCGGATCTCGGTGGTGCCAGCGGGCAGGGCGGGTTCGGTCACGGTGTCCCTCCGGTGTGCTCGGGCGCGTCGATCGTGCCCGGTTCGCCGTCGCGTACCCACGCGACGACCTCGTCCACCACGCGGGACATCGGCCGCCGCGAGGTGTCCACGACGATGTGGGCGAGCTCGGCGTACGTCGCCGCACGCTCGTCCAGGATGGTCTGCCAGGCGTCGATGCCGCCGTCCGCGAGCAGGGGCCGGTCACTCCCGGCGATCCGCTCGGCCACGGCCTCCGGCGACACCGTCAGGAGCACGATCCGTGCACCGACGAGCGACTCGCGGGTCGCGGCGTGCGTCACGGCTCCCCCGCCGACAGCGACGACCCCGCCGGTGGTGACCGCGTCACGGACGGCGTCGGCCTCGAGCTCCCGGAACGCCGGCTCGCCACGCGTGGCGAAGATCGCCGGGATCGGGCCGTGCTCGCGCACGATCACCCGGTCGGTGTCGGTGAAGGGCACGCCGAGCGCCTTCGCCACCCGCTTGCCCACGCTCGACTTGCCGGCGCCCATCGGCCCGATGACGACGACGGGCGCGGTGAGGCGGCCGGTGCGTGGACTGCCGCCGCCGCGCGGACCGCCCGCACGCGGATCGCCCGAGTGCGAGCCGTCCCCGCGCGGACCGCCGGCCCGCGGACCCGCCGTCACAGGACGGGCGCGGAGTCCGCGGACTCGGTGCGACGGGAGCGGAGCGTCTCCGGGATCGACGCCAGGTAGGCGTCGAGGTTCCGCTTCGTCTCCGCGACGTTGTCGCCGCCGAACTTCTCGAGCACGGCGTCAGCGAGCACGAGCGCCACCATGGCCTCGGCGACGACGCCGGCGGCCGGGACGGCGCAGACGTCGGAACGCTGGTGGTGCGCGGACGCGTCCTCACCGGTGGTCACGTCGACCGTGTGCAGCGCGTGCGGGACGGTCGCGATCGGCTTCATCCCGGCGCGGACGCGGAGCACCGTACCGGTGGACATACCGCCCTCGGTGCCGCCCGCTCGGTCGGTCGTGCGGACGATCTCGCCGTCCTCGCGGTACAGCTCGTCGTGCGCCTCCGAGCCCCGGCGTCCCGCGGTCGCGAAGCCGTCCCCGACCTCGACGCCCTTGATCGCCTGGATGCCCATGATCGCGGCCGCGAGACGCGCATCGAGACGGCGGTCCCACTGCACGTGCGACCCGAGCCCCGGGGGCACCCCGTAGAACAGCACCTCGACGACCCCGCCGAGGGTGTCGCCGTCCTTCTTCGCGGACTCGACCTCGGTGACCATGCGCGCCGACGTCTCGGCGTCGAAGCACCGGAGCTGGTCGTCGTCGAGCCGGTCGACGTCCTCCGGCAGCGGCAGCGCGGTGCCGTCGGGCACGCGGACCGTCCCGACCTGCAGCGTGTGCGCGACCGACCGGATGCCGAGCTCGGCGAGGAAGGACTTCGCGACCGCGCCGAGTGCGACGCGGGCAGCGGTCTCGCGGGCAGACGCGCGCTCGAGGATCGGCCGCGCCTCGTCGAAGCCGTACTTCTGCATCCCGACGAGGTCGGCGTGACCGGGACGCGGACGGGTCAGCGGCGCCGAGCGGCCGCGCGACATGTCGGTCTGCTCGACGGGCTCGGGGCTCATCACCTCGACCCACTTGGGCCACTCCGTGTTGCCGATGCGGATCGCGATCGGGCTGCCCATCGAGTACCCGTGCCGGACACCACCGGACACGTGGAGCTCGTCCTGCTCGAACTTCATGCGGGAGCCCCGGCCGTACCCGAGCTTGCGGCGCGCGAGGTCGGTACGGATGGACTCGAACGACACCGGGACACCCGCGGGCAGGCCCTCGAGCATCGCGATCAGTTCGGGTCCGTGGGACTCACCAGCAGTCAACCAACGAAGCATGGCCCAATCCTCCCACAGCACGGTGCCGCGAGACGTCGCAGCGGGTCACTGGTAGTCGGGATGCGCCCGGAGCCACGCCTGGAACTTCGCGACCGCGACCTGGTGCTCGGCGAACGTGTCCGAGAACACGGTCTCGCCCGTCTCCAGGTTCACGGTGACGAAGAAGAGCCACTTGCCCTTCGCCATGTTGGTCACGGCCTTGATCGCGACGTCGCCCGGGTTCGAGATCGGTGCCGGCGGCAGACCCTTGTGGACGTAGGTGTTGTACTTGTTCGACGCGTCGTTCCGCTCGGCGTCGGTGGTGGTCACCCGGTGCGTGTTGCCGGTCCCGTAGGCGACGGTCGCGTCGGACTGCAGGGCCATGCCGTCGTCGAGCCGGTTCTGGAAGACGCGCGCGACCTTCGGGTAGTCGGCGGCGAGACCGGCCTCCTTCTGCACGAGGGACGCGAAGACGATGACGCGCTCCTGGTCTTCCTCGGCCACTCCGGCGGACGCCAGGTGCTCCTTCAT
>NZ_BACW01000454.1:0-315 GCF_000333315.1 Curtobacterium sp. B8 | reverse complement strand
ATTCGCCGGATGGTTAGCAACATGTATGTTCTGCAAAGCTCGTTGCAGTGGCAGGCGTGGCACGACACCTTAACGCGTTTATATAACCGTGGCGCACTGTTCGAAAAAGCCCGTCCGCTCGCTAAATTGTGTCAGACGCACCAACATCCTTTTTCTGTCATTCAGGTCGATCTTGACCATTTTAAAGCGATTAATGACCGCTTTGGTCATCAGGCGGGCGACCGTGTTCTTTCTCATGCTGCCGGATTAATTAGCAGTTCCTTGCGTGCGCAGGACGTTGCCGGGCGGGTCGGTGGTGAGGAGTTTTGTGTGATT
>NZ_BACW01000455.1:0-1438 GCF_000333315.1 Curtobacterium sp. B8 | reverse complement strand
CGCGAGAGCTGCTGGACCTGCTTCTGGCTCTTGCCGCAGAAGGAGCACTTGAGCAGGTCAGCGCTCTCTCCGATGCGTGCCATGTGCGTGCCCTCCCTCGGCCGTGCGACGACTCCGTCGGAACCGACGCCTGACGATCCACCCGGCACTGATCCACCGGCTGTGTCCGAGCCTAACCGCAACCGGCGACAGCCACCGCGACGCCCGGCCGGTTTCGCCGTGCGCGTTCGCCCAGGGCGTTCGGTCCTGCTACCGTGTCCGAGTCTGCTCTACAACTTGTAGAAGTCCCGGAAGGATCCCCATGCCCAAGCGCGTCGCCGTCCTCGGTGCGGCCACCCTCGGCGTCACCGCCGCGATCGTCCTCGGCTCCGCGGCCGCCGCCAGCGCCCACGTCGAGGCCACGGCGACCTCCACGGCCGCGGACTCGTACACGACCGCGACGTTCTCGGTGCCCCACGGCTGCGACGGCTCCCCCACGACGAAGCTCACCTTCCACGTCCCGGAGAGCATCATCGAGGTGACCCCGACGGTGAACCCGAACTGGACCATCACGAAGACCACCGAGCCCTACACGAGCGCCTCGGCCTCCGCCGACGACGAGTCCGCGGAGGACGCCGGCCAGCGTGTGTCGGCCGTCACCTACACCGCGAAGACCCCGCTCCCCGCCGACGAGCGCGACACGTTCTCCCTGTCGTTCTCGCTGCCGGACGGCAAGGCGGGCGACCGCGTCGAGTTCCCCGTGACCCAGACCTGCGAGAAGGGCTCGGTCGAGTGGGACCAGCAGCAGCAGGACGGCAAGGCCGAGCCCGAGCACCCGGCACCGTCGGTCGTCCTGACCGCCGCGGTCGCCACGGAGCCGGACGGCGACCCGATCGAGACCACCCCGACGGCGTCGGCAGCGTCCGGCACGAGCAGCGACCCCGACCTCGTCGGGCGGTTCCTCGGGCTCGGCGGCCTCGTCCTCGGCGCCGCCGCCCTGGTCGTCGCGGTCGCCTCGACCCGTCGGCGGACGAGCAAGTGACCCCTCGGCTCCGGCACCCGGCCGCGCGTGGTGCGCGCGGCCGCTCCCGTGCTGCCGGGAGGCTCGTGGCCGCGGCCGCCACGGCCCTCACGATCGTGGGCGGTGCGGTCCTCGGCCTCGCCGCTCCGGCCAGCGCGCACAACTACATGATCGCCTCGACGCCGAAGGTGGACGGCACGCTCACGTCGCTGCCGAAGGCGTTCGAGATCACGACGAACGACAAGCTGCTCGACATCGGCGGGTCGAACGCGGGGTTCGCGTACCGGATCGTCGGCCCCGACGGCAAGTACTACGAGGACGGCTGCCTCGCGGTCGACGGCCCCTCGATGACCACGAAGGCCGCCCTCGGCGACTCCGGGAAGTACACCGTCGAGTGGCAGATCGTCTCCGCCGACGGCCACACGGTCTCGGACGAGT
>NZ_BACW01000456.1:0-7238 GCF_000333315.1 Curtobacterium sp. B8 | reverse complement strand
CGCTGACCGTCACGCGCGCGCCGATCGAGTTCCTCGAGATCGAGCTCGCGACCTTCGCCGAGATGAGCCTCCGTTTCGACGTCTCCGAGGAGTACGGCGCAGCGAACGGCCGCACCCGGCTCGTCGACATCACGGTGCACCCGTCCGAGCTGCACGCGCCGATCGACAAGATCCACGCGATGCCGTTCCCGGGCCTCAACATCGACAACCTGCCGTTCTTCGTCGTCATCGCCGCGTGCGCCACGGGCACCACGCTGGTGCACGACTGGGTGTACGAGGGCCGGGCGATCCACCTGCTCGACCTCACCCGCCTCGGCGCGAACGTCACGCTGCGCGACCCGCACCGCCTCGACGTCACCGGCCCGACGCACTTCTCCGGTGCCGAGGTCAGCTGCCCGCCTGCGCTGCGTCCGGCCGTCGTGATCCTGCTCGCGATGCTCGCCGCGAAGGGTGAGAGCGTCCTCCGCAACGTCGGCATCATCGCGCGCGGCTACGAGGGCCTGCAGGAACGCCTCAACTCGCTCGGCGCGTCGATCGAGACGTTCCACGACTGAGTCGCGCGGCGTCGGTCCGGTCCTCACGGTGCAAGGTTCCACGCACGGTGCGACGGCGAACACCTCGCACCGTGTGTGCAAGCTCGCACCGAGCGCAGGCACACCCCGCGCACCCGCGCACCCGCTGCGCTGCCGCTCGCACGGTGCGAGGGGCGAGCCCGACGGTGCGAGGTTCCACGCACGGTGCGACGGCGAACACCTCGCACCGTGTGTGCAAGCTCGCACCGAGCGCAGGCACACCCCGCGCACCCGCGCACCGAGCACCGAGCACCCGCACCGCGTGCGCGGCGTCGCTCAGCCGCGGCCGAGCGCCCGTCGCGCAGCGGAGCCGGCGCTCACGACACCGCGCGGAACACCACCTCGAGCGCGACCTGCCGCGGCCACAGCGCGAACCGCGGCAGCACGTCCGGTCCGCACGCCCGCGAGCCGAGTCCGTGCTGCGCGGCGTCGAGGTACAGGTGCAGGCGGTCGGACGCCGGCAGCTCGTGCGGGTGCTCCGCCCGGTCCCACTGCTGCGCCGTGTGCCTGGCGATTTGGAACCCGGGCAGGTCCACGCCCGCGCCGCGCAGGGCGTCGATCGCGAGCCGTCCGATGCGCAGCTCCCGGAGGTCGGGACGGTGGCCGGTCTCCTGCGGCCGTGCGTACCGGACGCCGAGGGCGTCGACGGCGGACGCGAACCGCCCGACCACGACGCCGTTGGCAGCGTCCGGGTAGGACTCGTGCGGGCCGGTCCCCCACCACTCGACCGCGTCCCCGAGGTCGTCAGGCAGGTCCAGGTGCAGGCCGATCCGCGGCCAGGTGCAGTCCCACGGTCCGACGGGCACGGCGCTCCAGCGCAGCCGGAGGTCGTCGCCGTCGCCCGACCAGCGGAACTCCGAGTCGATGCCGGACCCGGTGCCGGCGGGCATCGACCGCAACCGCTGCACGAGGACACCGCCCTCGCGCGCGACCGCCGTCACACGGTGCGTCAGCCGGTCGAGTCCCCGCTCCCGCCACCGGTCGGCCGAGGGCGGCACGGATTCGTCGCCCCGTCCGGAGCTCAGTTCCGGCGACGTCGTCTCGTAGGAGCCCTGGCCGGACGCCCGGTCGTTCTCGGTCGGCGCGCGCCAGAGCTCGGGCACCAGGACGGCGACGTCGATGCCGTGCCAGGACCGCAACGCCCCGTCCTCGTCGAAGACCGCGGCGCTCGGCAGCACACCGGACGGGCGCGCCGACGGCGTCGGCGGCACGACCTCGACGACGGTCTGGACCTCGGCCACGACCTGCCCGCGCGGTGCCCACACGGTGTCCTGCCGGAGGGACGCCCGGAGCGTCAGGTGGGCCTCCCGGCCCCGACGCGGTGCGACCGCGTCGCTCGGCAGCGCGACGGTGACGTCGCGCCCCGGGCGGACGGGAGGCACGTCCAGCGCTCCGCCGTCGACCACGCGTCCGTCGACGCGCAGCTCCCACACCACGGCCAGGTCGGCCGTGTCGGCGTGCGCCCGCTGCGAGTGGACCGTGAGCGACGACCCCTCGCGCGTGAAGCGGACCGGAGCCCAGAGCCGCCCGAGGTCGGCGAGGGCCGGGCTCGGCGTCCCGTCGGAGAGGACGAGCCCGTCCATCACGAAGACGCCGTCGTGCACCGGTTCGCCGAAGTCACCGCCGTACCCGAAGTACGCGACCCCGTCGTCGGTGGTGGTCCGGAGGCCGTGGTCCCGCCACTCCCACACGAACCCGCCGTGCAGCCGCGACCAGCGTTCGAAGCGGTCCTGGTAGTCGGCGAGCGAGCCCGGCCCGTTGCCCATGGCGTGGCCGTACTCGCACAGGACGAACGGCTTCGCGCGTTGCCGGGCGCCGGCAGCAGGGCCGACCTCGTGGACCGGCATGGCGAGGTCGCCGCAGACCGAGTCGATCTCCTCGATGGTGGGGTACATGCGCGAGTACAGGTCGGTGTACGCACCCTCGGTGTCGCCCTCGTAGTGGATCGGTCGCGACGGGTCGCGGCGGCGGATCCAGTCGGCCATCGCGGCGAGGTTGCGGCCCGTCCCGGACTCGTTGCCGAGGGACCAGACCACGACCGACGGGTGGTTCTTGTCGCGTTCGACGGTCCGGCGGACGCGGTCGAGGTACGCGTCCCGCCATGCGGGGTCGTCCGACGGGTTGCCCGACCAGTCGACCTCCCAGAAGCCGTGCGTCTCGAGGTCGCACTCGAGCACGACCCAGAAGCCGTACTCGTCGGCCAGTTCGAGGAAGCGCGGGTGCGGGGGCTGGTGCGCGGTCCGGATCGCTTGCACGCCGTGCTGCTTCATGAGCGACAGGTCGGTGCGGAGGGTGTCCTCGTCGAACACCCGGCCACGGTCCGGGTGGGTCTCGTGTCGGTTGACGCCGTGGAACACGAGCGGTACGCCGTTGACGAGCAGCCGGTCGCCGACGACCTCGACCCGGCGGAACCCGACGCGGAGCCGCACCGTCTCGGCGTCGGTGGCGATGACGACGTCGTGGAGCCGGGGCTCCTCGGCGGACCACGCGTCCACCGTGCCCACGTCGACCCGGGCCGGCGCGCCGGGGGCGAGTCGTGCCTCCAGGCCGGTCTCGGGCAGACGGACCGTCACCTGCGTCGCGGTGGTGACCGTCTCGACGACGAGGGTGCCGCGGCCGGTCACCGGGTCGCGGTCGGCGGTGACGAAGACGTCGTCGAGGCCGCCGTCCGGGCGGTGTTCGAGGGTGACCGAACGGAACACGCCGGGCAGCCACCACTGGTCCTGTCCTCGAGGTAGCTCCCCTGCGACCACTGGTGCACCCGGATCGCGACCGTGTTCGCGCCGGGGCGGAGGAGTCCGGTGACGTCGTACTCGGTCGTGAGACGGCTGCCCGTCGACCACCCGACGGTCCGGCCGTTCACCCAGACCCGCGCGAGCGACTCGGCACCGTCCAGGCGGAGCAGGGTCCGACCTCCGGCGGGCCACCAGTCCGGCAGGTCCACGGTCCGGACGTGGTCGCCCGTCGGGTTGCGGTCGGGGACGTGGGGCGGGTCGACCGGGAACGGGTAGCGGATGTTCGTGTAGGCGGGGGCGCCGTGACCGTGGAGGACCCAGTGCGAGGGGACGGGGAGGTCGGACCAGTCGGGCCCGGTCGCGCGGTCCGTGCCGACGGCGAACGGCGGGACACCGTCGACCTCGTCCCGCGGTGCCCGGTCGTGCAGCCGGAAGCGCCACGTGCCGTCGAGCGACAGCGTCTTGGCGTCCGACCGGAGCCTGGCGCGCGGCGGCAGGCGCGAGCCGGACCCCGGAGCGGTCGTGCCGAGCGGTCCGACGGCCCCGGGAGCCGTCACTTGATCGCGCCCTTCGCGATGTCCCCGATGAACTGCCGTGCACCGATGAGGAACACCACGAGCAGCGGCAGGACGGACAGCAGTGCTCCGGCCATCACCATGCTGTAGTTGTTCGCGAACGTCGTGTTCAGCTGCGCCATCGCCACCTGCAGCGTGAGGTGGTTCGGGTCGTTCAGCACGATGAGGGGCCAGAGGTAGTCGTTCCACGAGCCGATGAACGTGAAGATGCCGAGGAAGCCCAGGCCCGGACGGATGAGCGGGATGCAGACCGTCCACCACTGCCGGAAGAACCCGGCTCCGTCGATCACGGCGGCGTCCATGAGCTCGTCGGGGACGCTCGACAGGATGTACTGCCGCAGCCAGAAGATGCCGAACGCGTTCGCCGCCGCCGGGACGATGAGCGCCTGCAGGTGCCCCACCCAGCCGAGGTTCGTCATGGTGATGAACTGCGGGATGATCGACAGCTGCATCGGGAGCATGAAGGTCACGAGCACGATCGTGAAGAGGGTCTTCCGAAGCGGGAAGTCGAACTTCGCGAAGGTGAACGCGGCGAGCGAGTCGAAGAAGAGCACGAGGGCCGTGACGCTCACCGAGACGATGACGGTGTTCAGCAGCGCGCCGCCGAAGTCGATCTTGTCGAAGACCTCCCCGATGTTCTGGAACAACCAGGGCCCGGGGACGAACACCGGCGGCGACTTGTAGATGTCGCTCGTCGTGTTGCTCGCCATGACGAACAGCCAGTAGAGGGGGAAGATCGAGACCACGGCGCCGACGGTGAGCAGCGTGTACAGGACGACACGGGAAGCGCCGGGGCCCCGACGCCGACGGCGGGTCACGGTGGTGCGGCTCGACGGCGCCGCGGTGGTCGGTCGGGTCAGGACGGTCACGCGCGTGCCTCTTCCTTCCGGCCGGCGGTGAAGCGCCAGCTGATGATCGTGAACACGACGACGATGAGGAACACGCCCCAGGCGATCGCGGCACCGTAGCCGAAGCGGTTGAACCCGAAGGCCTGCTGGTAGAAGTACAGGACCATCGTGAGGCCGCCCTGGCCGGCGCCGCCGCTGTTCGTCGAGCCGGCGGTGGTGGTGAGGACCTGGGCCTCCGTGAAGCTCTGGAGGCCGGTGATGGTGCTGACGACGAGCACGAAGATCACGGTCGGGCGCAGCAGCGGCAGGGTGATCGAGAAGAAGCTCCGGAAGGCCCCGGCGCCGTCGATCTTCGCGGCTTCGTAGACCTCGCCGCCGATCGACTGCATGCCCGCGAGGAAGATGATCGCGTTGTAGCCGGTCCACTGGTACGTGATGAGCAGCGACACCGTGACCTGGATGCCGAACGGGGTGCTCAGCCACGGCACCGCGGGGAGGCCGATCGCGTGCAGCAGCGTGTTCGCGAGCCCGAAGTTCTGCCCGAAGATCGAGCCGAACAACACCGCCATCGCGACGACCGACGTGATGTTCGGGATGAAGTAGGCGATCCGGAACGCCGTGCTGTACCGGACGGCGCTGTTGAGCATCGCTGCGATGACGATCGCGATGACGAGCATCGGGAACGTCGACAGCGCGAAGATGACGAACGTGTTCCTGATGGAGAGGTAGAACGTCGGGTCGGCGAAGAGCTTCTGGAAGTTCTCGAGACCGACCCACGTGGGGTCGCCCAGCCCGTTCCAGTCCTGGAAGGAGAGGACGAGCGAGTACATCGTCGGGTAGAGCCCGAAGACGAGGAACAGGACGAAGAACGGAGCGACCGCGAGGTACATCGGCCAGGTGCGGCGGATGCCCCGCCGGCGGGGCCGGGTCGTGGGACCCGGCCCCGCCAGCGACGGTGCGACGGACGTGGTCACTGCGCCGATTCCAGTGCCGACTTCGCGGCCTT
The DNA here is from genome assembly GCF_000333315.1 of Curtobacterium sp. B8. Classification (NCBI taxonomy): domain Bacteria; kingdom Bacillati; phylum Actinomycetota; class Actinomycetes; order Micrococcales; family Microbacteriaceae; genus Curtobacterium; species Curtobacterium sp. B8. Next base: position 1,502 of record NZ_BACW01000456.1, on the reverse strand, counting down.
CACCGCGTCGTTCCATGCCTGGTCCGGATCCTTGCCGCCCTGGATGTTCGTCAGCTCGACCAGGTACGGCGCCGACACCTGCGCGTCGTAGGGGCTGGTGTACTTCGTGGGCATCGACTCGATCGACTTCTGGAAGACCGAGACGGTGTCCTGTCCGCCGAAGAACGAGTCGCCCTCGGTGAGCGCGGACTCGGAGAGGGCCTTCGACGAGGACGGGAAGTTGCCGACCTGGCTGTACGTGGTGGCCTGCGCGGAGGGGGCGACCAGCGCCTCGATCACCTTGAGGGCGGCCTTCTTGTCCGAGGTCGCTGCGGGGATGGTGAGGAACGAGCCGCCCGCGTTGCCGGGTCCGCCCGGGGTGGCGGTCACGCGCCACTTGCCCGAGGTGTCGGGTGCGGCGCTCTTGATGTCACCGGCGTGCCACGCTGCGCCGATGACGGTCGGGATCTTGCCCTGGTTGACGGCCGAGGCCCAGTCCGGGCTGCCGTCCTCGATGTTGGCGACGATGCCGGCCTTCTCGGCGGTCACCGCGCGGTCCCAGGCCTCCTTCACCGTCGCGCTGTCGCCGGTGAACTTCCCCGACTTGCTCACGAAGCCGCTGTCGGCCTGCGCCATCGACCAGCTGAAGACGTCGCCCATGGACACCTCGAGCGAGGCCCCGGTCTTCGCCTTGAGCTGCTTGCCGAACGCGAAGTACTCGTCCCACGTGCTCGTGGCGGCGGCGACGGCGGCGGGCTCGCTCGGCAGGCCGGCCTTGGCGAGGACGTCCTCGCGGTAGAACAGGGCCGAGGGGCCGATGTCGGTCGGGATGCCGATGAGCTTGCCGTCCGACGTCGTCGCCTCGGCGAGCTTCCACTTCGGGAACTGGGCGAGGTAGGACGCCGGGACGAGCGACTTCAGGTCGGTGAAGAGGCTCGACTGCTGCAGGAAGTAGGGCATGTCCTCGCCCTTGACGCCGGTGATCGACGGGACGTTCGTCTTGCCGGTGAAGGTCGTGACGAGCTTCTGCTTGAAGTCACCGCCGATCACGTTCACCTGCAGCTTGTCGGAGGCGAACTCCTTCTTCGCGCTCGAGACGACCGAGTCGCCGAGGGCGCCGGGCCAGAGCCACGCGGTCAGCTTGCCGTCGGACGCGGACGATCCGGCGGAGCAGCCGGTGAGGACGAGTGCCGCGGCGACCGCGGTGGCGAGGACCGCGGCGGTGCGGCGTCGCTTCGTGGGGGTGCGCATGGGGTCTCCTGTGGTCGGGTGGAAGGGGAGGAAGAGCGGGGGAACTGGTGGGGCTGGGGTGGCGGAGCCGGGGGTGGTGCGGTGTTCAGCGGGCGCGGCCCGCCGGTGCGGCGGTCGCTGCCGGGAGGCCCGTGGTGACGAAGCCGTACCGGTCCCGGTCCGCGGCGGCCGGGTTGGCAGCCAGCCACGGTGCGAGTTCGTCCCGTCGGGGCGCGGTTGCGGCGCCGCCGGGTCGGGACACGGTGATCGCGGCGACGAGCGCCGCGAAGTCG
>NZ_BACW01000457.1:0-1671 GCF_000333315.1 Curtobacterium sp. B8 | reverse complement strand
CCCGTCGTGCAGCGGCTCGGTGGACAGGACCCCGTGCAGTGGGCGGTGTCGTTCGAGGGCGACGACGCCGGACGTCCGGCGCCGCCGATGCCCGAGCGGCTCGCCGAGTGGGCGGACGGGATCCGCGCCGACCAGGCGCGCGGCACGGACGGCCCGATGAGCGGCGAGTGGTGGACCTCGCCGCCCTGGCCCGCTCCGCAGACCTCCTCCGCACCCTTCGCTGACCTCGGACCGCTCGCCCTGTGGGCCGTCGAGGACTCGTTCGGCTGGCAGCGCGCCGAGGTCACCGAGGCACACGACGGGCGGGCCACGAGGACGATCGTCGTCGACCGGCTCGAGGACTGGGCCGAACTGTGTCGACGGTTCCCACTCGACGTCAGCAGCACGACGCGGCGTTGGGACTGGGGTGTCGCCACGGGACGGGAGGGCGCGTGGGTGATGCCGGACTGGACCGCTGCCGCAGCCGAGGTCGACGTCGTCGAGCTGACCGTCGCCGGCTGGTTCCGCTGCTCCGGGCTCGCCGTGCCGGTCGACGAGGACCGCGCGAGCGTCGTCGCCGGCTGGACGCCCGGCTCCCGGTACTGGCTCACCGAACCCGGTCCCGGACGTGGTGCGCACAGCACCTGGGGCCGCAGCCAGAACCACGGGCCCTGGGCACGCATCCCGGACTGACTTATCACAGACGGGATATTCCCGATCCGTTGCTGCGAGTTCGGCGAGTGATTTCACCCGTTTTATCTCACGAGCGTGTTAGCGTGCCATCATGACCGACACCACCATCGTCGCTCCCCCGACCACCCCGGCGCCCCTCCGCGAGGTCGGCGCCCTCATCCGGGGCGCGCGCAAGGGCCGCAGCATGACCCAGGCGCAGCTCGCCGAACGGGTCGGCACGAGCCAGAGCGCCATCAACCGGATCGAGCAGGGCGGGCAGAACCTCAGCCTCGAGATGCTCACCCGGATCAGCGACGCGCTCGACCAGCAGATCGTCTCGATCGGTGGAGCCCCGCAGCGCGCTCACCTCCGGGTGCAGGGCGGCCGGAAGCTCAGCGGCTCCATCGCGGTCAACTCGTCGAAGAACGCCGCCGTCGCGCTCCTGTGCGCCTCCCTGCTCAACCGGGGCGTCACGCGGCTGCACAGGGTCGCGCGCATCGTCGAGGTCGACCGCATCATCGACGTCCTCCGCAGCCTCGGCGCGAGCGTCACGTGGTCCGAGGACGGCGAGGTGCTCGAGATCGTCGCGCCGTCCGACCTCCGCCTCGACGCCATCGACGCCGACGCCGCCCGCCGTACCCGCAGCGTGCTCATGTTCCTCGGCCCGCTGAGCGGCCGGTTCGACGCCTTCCGCCTCCCGTACGCCGGCGGCTGCGACCTCGGTACCCGCACGGTCGAGCCGCACCTCATCGCGCTCCGGCCGTTCGGCGTCGACGTCGAGGCCACGAACGGCTGGTACGAGGTCGACGTGGCGAACAAGGACGTCCCGACGAAGTCGATCGTCCTGACCGAGCGCGGCGACACGGTGACCGAGAACGCGATCCTCGCCGCGGCCGCCCGCGACGGCGTGACGACGATCCGGAACGCCAGCCCGAACTACATGGTGCAGGACCTCTGCTTCTTCCTCGAGCTCCTCGGCGTGCAGGTCGAGGGCTTCGGCACCACCACGCTCCGGATCAC
>NZ_BACW01000458.1:0-13799 GCF_000333315.1 Curtobacterium sp. B8 | reverse complement strand
CCAGACGCCCGGGCTCGAACTCGGCGCGTCAGTTCGGACTACTCCGCGACGGTCCCCGAGGGCACCGTCTTGAGTTCCGACCCGGCGGGTGGTGCCACGGCCACGAAGGGCACGGTCGTCAACCTGACGGTCTCCAACGGCAAGGTGCAGCTCCCGGACGTCACCAACCAGCAGTTCACCCAGGCCAACCAGACGCTCACGAACCTCGGACTGACGGTCGGGCAGAACCCGTCGTACTCCTGCACCGGCGGCCTGGTGACCCAGCAGGACCAGCCTGCTGGTGACATCGCGCAGGGCAGCACCGTCACGCTGACCTACTGCGCCGGTTCGACGCAGACGGACAACCCGACGCCCTCCGGTGACAGCAACCACCGGGACCGCAAGCGCAACAACGGCTGACGCACGGCTGGCCACGCAGGCGCGCAGTGTCCGCCCTGGAGGCCCGGAGCGGTTTCCCGAGTCAGCGCACGTGCCCGGACGTGCGGCCCGGGCGCGGGGCGCGGGGCGCCGGGCGTGGTCCGGCCCGCCGGCGTGCACCACGCGTGTGTGCCCGACCCCGAGTGTGCCTGACCCTGCACAGGCCAGACCCCGAGTGGGCCTGACTCAGGGACGGTGCGCTGCGATGAGCGGGTTGAGGCCCGTGGCGCGGTCTGCCGCTCCCGCGAGACCGGTCGTCTCGAGCCAGTTGCCGACCATCCGGTAGCCACCCTCCGTCAGGACGGACTCCGGGTGGAACTGGACCCCGTACACCGGGTGGTCCCGGTGCTCGACGCCCATGATGACTCCGCCGCCGGTGCGTGCCGTGACCGTGAGCTCGTCGGGGACCGTGCCGTCCACGATCGCGAGGGAGTGGTAGCGGGTCGCGGTGAAGGGGTGCGGGACGCCGGCGAAGAGGACGCTGTCGTCGTGGTCCACCTGCGACGTCTTGCCGTGCATGAGCTCGTCCGCGTGGGTGACCGTGGCGCCGAGGGCCTCGGCGATCGCCTGGTGCCCGAGGCACACGCCGAGCAGTGGCTTGTCGGCGGCGATGGCCGCTCGGACGGTGGGGATCGACACTCCGGCGTCCGCTGGGGTGCCGGGGCCCGGGGAGAGCAGCACGCCGTCGTAGTCAGCGATGCGCTCGGCGATCTCGTCCTCCGGGAACGAGTCGTTCCGGACGACGTCCGTGTCGGCGCCCAGCTGCTGGACGTACCCGTTCAGCGTGTAGACGAAGCTGTCGTAGTTGTCGACAACGAGGATCTTGGTCATGAGCGGTCCACCGTACTCCTGGGGCATCTGCACAGTCGGTGCGAGGCCTCTGCACACCTGTGTTGACGGTAGGATACCGGCCATGGCCAAGGACAAGGACCGCACCAAGCCCGCCCGGAGGACCCGAGCCGACTCGGTCGACACTGCGGGGGACAGCCCGAACCCGGTGTGGTTCAAGCCGGTCATGTTCGGCTTCATGCTGGTCGGCCTCGCCTGGGTGATCGTGTTCTACATCTCCCAGGGCTCGCTGCCCGTTCCGTCGCTCGACTCGTGGAACATCCTGATCGGCTTCGGCATCATGTTCATCGGCTTCCTGATGACCACGCGCTGGCGCTGACCACGCCCGTCTCCGTCGACGCCCGTCGTACCCCCGTGGTACGGCGGGCGTCGTCGTTTCTCCACAAGGACGGCACGGCCTCGGTGGCTCCGCAGCGAGCTCTCCACCGCCTGTCGACAGTTCTCCACACTCTCCACACCGCTGTCCACACCTTGGCTCCGGAGTTTTCCACAGGTGAATCCACAGTGGGGATAATCACACCGGTGTAACTCACCGATCTGTCCACAGCTGTGGACAAGTACGGGGCTCGCCTGTGGAAACCGGTGGACGACCGGCAGCGGGAGACCTGCAGAGCACGTGCAGAACGCCCCGCCGCACGGAGCGACGGGGCGTTCAGGACCGGAGTAGGGCGTGGGGTGGACCGCCTAGGCGAAGACGCCCGTGGCGCCGAGCAGGATCCCCACGAGCAGGACCACCGCCTCGGTCACCAGCAGCGCCGTCTGGAGCCCGCGTTGCCGGACGTTCCGCGTCTTCGTGAACACGAACCCGGTGATGAACCCGAGGACGATCCCGCCGACGTGCGCCTGCCACGAGATGCTCGTCCCCGGGAGGAACCCGACCACGAGGTTGAGTCCCATGATCACGAGGAGCTGCACGGCGTTGTAGCCGAGACTCCGCTGGATCACGAAGAACGCGGCGAACAACCCGAAGATCGCCCCCGACGCCCCGACGACCGGGGTGTTCGGCGCGAGCAGGGTCACCGCGAGGTCACCGCCGAGACCGGAGAGGAAGAACAACGCGAGGAACCGCCAGGTCCCGAGCAATGTTCTCGAGCATCCGCCCGAAGATCCACAGCGCCCACATGTTGAACAGGGATGTGGGAAGAAGGACGAGTGCACGAACAACCCGGTGATGATCCGCCAGGCTGCGTGTCCGCCACGGGAGCGAAGTAGAGCATCGCACCCGTCAGTGCTCGACCCGTCACCTGGTCGAGGAGCCAGACCACGACGCTGATCGCCACGAGGACGACCGTTGCCTTCCGGTCGAGCATGGCGAATCGACGCCCCGCGACGGTCAGGCCGCTCGGAGCACCGGACGCACGACGGTTCGCCTGGAACTGCGCCCGCTGCTCACGGACGCACTCCGGGCAGTGCACACCGACCGCCGCCGGCGTCTGGCACTCGGGGCAGATCGTCCGACCGCACCGCTGGCAGAGCACGAAGCTCTGCCGGTCGGGGTGCCGGTAACAGGTGTTCGGGTTGGACGCCGGGTCGGTCAACGGGGTCAGACGTCCTCGACGTCGATGCTCTCGATGACGACGTCCTCGAGGGGCTTGTCGCGACCATCGGTCGGCACACCCTCGATGGCGTCGACGACCGCGCGCGACTCGTCGTCAGCGACCTCACCGAAGATGGTGTGCTTGCCCTGCAGCCACGGCGTGGCCACCGTGGTGATGAAGAACTGCGAGCCGTTCGTGCCGCGGCCGCCCTGGATGCCGGCGTTCGCCATCGCGAAGATGTACGGGTTCTGGAAGGTGAGCTCCGGGTGGATCTCGTCGTCGAACCGGTAGCCGGGGCCGCCGATGCCCTGGCCGAGCGGGTCGCCGCCCTGGATCATGAAGTCCTTGATGATGCGGTGGAAGACCACGCCGTCGTAGAGCTTGTCGGTCGAGACCTTGCCCGTGCCGGGGTGCGTCCACTCCTGCTTGCCCGTCGCGAGGTCGACGAAGTTCTTGACGGTCTTGGGGGCGTGGTTGCCGAACAGGTTGACGCGGATGTCGCCCTTGTTCGTGTGGATCGTTGCGACAGCGGTGTGCAGAGACATGTTCCGATTCTCGCATGTACTGCTGCCGTACAGACGGTACGCACAGGCAAGCCTCCGTGACCTGTCAGCCGCCGCGGTGGCAGGATGGGCACACGCCGATCCTGTGGAGGTACCAGATGACGATCGAGATCCCGCGCAAGCGCAGGAAGCAGATCAAGAAGCTCAAGGGCAAGACCGCCTCGCTCCTGGGTGAGCAGCGCAAGGTCCTGGAGCACGCGAACGCCATCCTGGCCGAGGCACGCTCGCACGCTGCCGACGCCGCTCGCAAGGACATCGCACCCCGGGTGCAGAACGCGATCGACAACGGGATCCGTCCCGCCGTCGCCACGGGGGTGCACGCGACGAAGAGCGCTGCGCAGACCGCTTCGCACCGGTTCCAGACCGAGGTCGTCCCCGGCCTCGTCGCCACCGCCGGCTCCGTGCTGAGCGTCAAGGACCTCGCGAGCGACCCGCGCGTCAAGAAGATCGTCAAGGAGGCCCAGAAGAAGGGCAAGAAGGCGAAGAAGTCGGCGGAGAAGTACGTGCCGCACCAGAAGAAGGGTCTCGGCTTCGGCGGCGTCGCGCTGATCGTCGTCGGTGTCGTCGCGGTCGCCGGTGCGGCCTACGCGGCCTACCAGACCCTCCGCGCGGACGACGACCTCTGGGTCGCGGACGACGCGGACACGGCGGAGAAGCCCGCCGCCTGACCTCCTCGGTTCGTACGAAGGGCCCCGGCACGCGCCGGGGCCCTTCGTCGTCTCCGGGACGGCGCGGGGGCGGCGGCGCGTGTGAACGCAGAACGAAGCCCCTGCGAAGCGACGGAATCGCGACCAGGGGCTTCTGCGAGTGGAGCCTGGGAGAATCGAACTCCCGACATCCTGCTTGCAAAGCAGGCGCTCTACCAACTGAGCTAAGGCCCCGGAACACCGATGATGCTATCCGGTGTGGGTGGAGATGGTGGGGCTACAAGGACTTGAACCTTGGACCTCTTCGTTATCAGCGAAGCGCTCTAACCGCCTGAGCTATAGCCCCTCAGACCAGAAAGAGCCTACCGTACCGACCTCGCAGAACGAAATCGAGCGGTCGGACCCATCCGGCCCGGGTGTGTCAGTTGTTCGTGAACCCGACGAGCAAGCCGCCGGTGATCCGCACACTGAGGTTGTAGAGGACGCTCACGATCGCACCGAGCACGGTGCCGACCACCACGTTGAGGATGCCCACGACGATGGAGAACCCGAGCACCTGCCCCAGCGAGAACTGGTCCATGATCGAGTAGTTGTTCTGCCCCGTGACGTCCTTGAGCAGGGCGTCCACCTGGGTGAACACCCCCGTCTGGTTGAGGATGACCCAGACCAGCGCCGTCGCGACGACGATGACGATCGAACCGGCGAGGGCGATGAGGAAGCTCAGCTTCACCATCGACCAGAAGTCGACGTACACCAGACGCAGGCGGACCTGCCGGGTGCCGACGGGCCGCTTCGCCTTCTTCTGGAGCTTCTCGGCGACACTACTCATTGCTTGACTGGTCCTCTCCGGCCTCGCGGTCGGCGGGCTGGTCGTCGGCTGCTTCGGTCGGGCTGACCGTCTCCACCGGGCCCGCGGGCTCGATCTCGGCGTCGTCCTGGTCGTCCAGGTTCCGCTCACTGTTCCGGGCCACTGCGATGATCCGGTCGTTGTCCGCGAACCTCGCGAAGACGACGCCCATCGTGTCGCGGCCCTTGGCGGGCACCTCGGCCACGGCAGACCTTACCACCTTGCCCGATTGCAGCACGACGAGCACCTCGTCGTCCTCACCGACGATGAGAGCCCCCACAAGGTCCCCTCGATCGGCGGCCAGCTTGGCGACCTTGATGCCGAGACCGCCACGGCCCTGCACGCGGTACTGGTCGACCGAGGTGCGCTTGGCATAGCCGCCCTCCGTCATCACCCAGACGTACCCGTCGTCGGACACGACCCGGGCCGCGAGCAGCGAGTCGTCGTCGCGGAACGACATGCCCTTCACACCGGAGGTCGACCGGCCCATCGGACGGAGTGCGTCGTTCGAGGCCGTGAACCGCAGCGACATGCCGTGCTTCGACACGAGGAGCAGGTCGTCGTGCTCGTCGACGAGAAGCGCCTGCACGAGGGTGTCCCCGTCGCGGAGGTTGATCGCGATGATGCCGCCGGTGCGGTTCGTGTCGTACTCCGTGAGCGCGGTCTTCTTGATGAGCCCGTGCTGCGTCGCGAGCACGAGGTACTGCGCGGCCTCGTAGTCGCGGATGTCGAGGACCTGCTGGATCTGCTCGTCGGGCTGCATGGCGAGCAGGTTCGCGACGTGCTGGCCCTTCGCGTCGCGGCCGGCTTCCTGCAGCTCGTACGTCTTCGCGCGGTAGACGCGTCCCTTGTCGGTGAGGAACAGGAGCCAGTGGTGCGTCGTCGTCACGAAGAAGTGCTCGACGACGTCGTCCGCACGGAGCTGCGCACCCTTGACCCCGCGACCGCCCCGGTGCTGCGACCGGTAGTTGTCGCTCCGGGTGCGCTTGACGTACCCACCACGGGTGATGGTGACGACCATCTCCTCTTCCGGGATGAGGTCTTCCATCGACATGTCGCCGTCGAACCCGAGCATGATCTCGCTGCGGCGGTCGTCCCCGAAGCGCGCGACGATCTCGTCGAGCTCCTCGATGATGATCGCGCGCTGCCGCTCCGGCTTGGCGAGGATGTCGTTGAAGTCGGCGATCTTGCGCTCGAGCTCCTCAGCCTCGTCGTGGATCTTCTGGCGCTCGAGCGCGGCGAGACGACGCAGCTGCAGCTCGAGGATCGCACGCGCCTGGATCTCGTCGACGTCGAGCAGTTCCATGAGGCCGGAGCGGGCCTCTTCCGCGTCGGGCGAGCGACGGATGAGGGCGATGACCTCGTCGAGCGCGTCGAGCGCCTTGAGGTAGCCGCGCAGGATGTGTGCGCGCTTCTCGGCCTCGCGCAGCCGGTACTGGGTGCGGCGGACGATGACGTCGACCTGGTGGTCGACCCAGGCGGAGATGAACCCGTCGAGCGCGAGGGTGCGTGGCACGCCGTCGACGATCGCGAGCATGTTCGCGCCGAAGTTCTCCTGCAGCTGCGTGTGCTTGTACAGGTTGTTGAGGACGACCTTCGCCACGGCGTCGCGCTTGAGCACGATGACGAGGCGCTGACCGGTGCGACCCGACGTCTCGTCGCGGATGTCCGCGATGCCGGCGAGCTTGCCGTCCTTGACGCCCTCCGCGATCTTGATCGCGAGGTTGTCCGGGTTCACCTGGTACGGCAGCTCGGTCACGACGAGACAGGTCCGGCCCTGGATCTCCTCGACGTTGACCACCGCGCGCATCGTGATGGAGCCACGACCGGTCCGGTAGGCGTCCTGGATGCCCTTGGTGCCGAGGATCTGCGCGCCGGTCGGGAAGTCCGGGCCCTTGATCCGCTGCATGAGGGCCGTCAGGAGTTCCTCGCGCGTGGCCTCGGGGTGCTCGAGCGCCCACTTCGCACCCTCGGAGACCTCGCGCAGGTTGTGCGGCGGGATGTTCGTCGCCATGCCGACGGCGATGCCGACCGAACCGTTGACGAGGAGGTTCGGGAAGCGCGCCGGCAGGATCGCGGGCTCCTGCGTGCGGCCGTCGTAGTTGTCCTGGAAGTCGACGGTCTCTTCCTCGATGTCCCGCACCATCTCGAGGGCGAGCGGGGCCATCTTGGTCTCGGTGTACCGCGGGGCCGCGGCGCCGTCGTTGCCGGCCGAGCCGAAGTTGCCCTGGCCGAGCGCGAGCGGGTAGCGCAGCGACCACGGCTGCACGAGGCGGACGAGGGCGTCGTAGATGGCCGAGTCGCCGTGCGGGTGGAACTGGCCCATGACGTCGCCGACGACGCGGGAGCACTTCGAGAACGCGCGGTCGGGGCGGTACCCGCCGTCGTACATCGCGTAGATCACGCGGCGGTGCACCGGCTTGAGCCCGTCACGGACCTCGGGGAGCGCGCGGCCGACGATGACCGACATCGCGTAGTCGAGGTACGACCGCTGCATCTCGAGCTGCAGGTCGACCTGCGAGATGCGGTCGCCGGAGACGACGATGTCCCCGCTGTCGCCGTGGACGATCTCGGGCTGCTCGTCGGCGCCGTTCTCGTTGTCGTCAGCCATGTGGCGTGGTCACCTTTCTGGTGGCCCTCCGGTCGTCGGCCGGGAGGCACTGGTTCCGTCGGTCGCGCCGGGCGCGACCACAGGGGGTCGGGACTGGTCGACGCGGCTGGCACCGCGCCTCCAGGCCGGTACTAGATGTCGAGGAAGCGGACGTCCTTGGCGTTCTGCTGGATGAACTGGCGACGCGCGTCGACGTCCTCGCCCATCAGCGTCGCGAAGACGCTGTCGACGGCCGCGGCGTCCTCGAGCGTGACCTGCAGGAGCGTGCGGGTGTCCGGGTTCATGGTGGTGTCCCAGAGCTCCTTGTAGTCCATCTCGCCGAGACCCTTGTAGCGCTGGATCCCGTTGTCCTTCGGGATCCGCTTGCCGGCCGCGATGCCCGCCTGGAGCAGCGCGTCGCGCTCCCGGTCGGAGAACACGTACTCGTGCGCCGAGTTCGACCACTTGAGGCGGTAGAGCGGCGGCTGCGCCAGGTACACGTAGCCGCGCTCGATGAGCGGCCGCATGTAGCGGAACAGCAGCGTCAGGAGCAGGGTCGTGATGTGCTGGCCGTCGACGTCGGCATCCGCCATCAGCACGATCTTGTGGTAGCGGGCCTTCTCCGGGTCGAAGTCCTCGCCGATACCGGCGCCGAACGCCGTGATCATCGACTGGATCTCCTGGTTGGCCAGCGCGCGGTCGAGTCGCGCCTTCTCGACGTTCAGGATCTTGCCCCGGAGCGGGAGGATCGCCTGCGTGAGCGGGTTGCGGCCCTGCACGGCCGAGCCGCCGGCGGAGTCGCCCTCGACCATGAAGATCTCGGAGATCGTCGGGTCCTTCGACTGGCAGTCCTTGAGCTTGCCGGGCATGCCGCCCGACTCGAGGAGCCCCTTGCGGCGGGTGGTCTCACGCGCCTTGCGGGCCGCGAGCCGCGCCTGCGACGCCTGGATCGCCTTGCGGATGACGTCCCGCGCCTGGGTGGGGTTGCGGTCGAACCAGTCCGCGAGTTCGCTGCCGACGACCTTCTGCACGAAGCCCTTGGCCTCGGTGTTGCCGAGCTTGGTCTTCGTCTGGCCCTCGAACTGCGGTTCGCCGAGCTTGATGGAGATGACGGCCGTCAAGCCCTCACGGATGTCGTCACCGGTGAGGTTGTCGTCCTTCTCCTTGATGATCTTGTTGTCCCGGGCGTACTTGTTGACCAGGTACGTCAGCGCGGCACGGAAGCCCTCTTCGTGGGTGCCGCCCTCGTGGGTGTTGATCGTGTTCGCGAAGGTGTGGACGCTCTCCTGGTAGGAGGTGTTCCACTGCATCGCGATCTCGAGCGCGATCTGACGCTCCTTGTCCTCGGACTCGATCGAGATGACGTCCTCGTGGACCTTGTCCGCCTTCTTCTGCGCGTTGAGGTACTCGACGTAGTCGATGAGCCCGCGCTCGTAGTGGAAGGTGTCCTTGCGGGCCTCTTCGCCCTCGTCCGGGGTGCGCTCGTCACGGAGCTCGATCTTCAGGCCCTTGTTGAGGAACGCCGTCTGCTGGAAGCGGGTGCGGAGTGTCTCGTAGTCGAACTCGACGGTCTCGAAGATCTCGTCGTTCGGCCAGAAGGTGATGGTGGTGCCGGTGCGGTCGGTCTCCTCGCCCTCGACGACCGGGGCGACGGGGACACCGTCCGTGTAGCTCTGGCGGTAGACGTGCCCGTCGCGCGCGACCTCGACGTCGAGCTCGGTGCTCAGCGCGTTGACGACCGACGAGCCGACGCCGTGGAGGCCACCGGACACCGCGTACCCGCCACCGCCGAACTTGCCGCCGGCGTGCAGGACGGTCAGGACGACCTGGAGCGTCGAGACGCCCTCGGTCGGGTGCGTGCTGACGGGGATGCCGCGACCGTTGTCCACGACCCGGATGCCGCCGTCTTCCCGGATGGTGATCGAGATGGTGTCGCAGTAGCCGGCGAGGGCTTCGTCGACCGAGTTGTCGACGATCTCGTAGACCAGGTGGTGGAGACCGCGCGGACCCGTCGAGCCGATGTACATGCCCGGGCGCTTGCGGACGGCCTCGAGGCCCTCCAGCACCTGGATCTGGTCTGCACCGTAGGACGGTTCGTTCTTCTGTGCGTCGTCAGATCCTGATGTCATTCGAGAGAGCTCCTGCCTGCGCGCGGAACGCCCGCACACTGCACTCCCGAGTCTACCGCGTCGCCCGTTCGTTCGAGGCGGAATCCGGCCGCTGACGGGCCTTTTTTCGCCCGGCAGGATGAAATTGCCGCCTCAACCGTAGGTGTCGCGAGGACCGCGCCCCTGGACGGTCCTGGGACCGCGTTTCCAGGTGGGGGCGTCGGGGCCGGAAACCCGGATCGACTCGACCCCTGCCTGCGGGTGCCGTTCGGCGATCGTCGTGGTGATGGTCGAACGCATGAGTCGGAGCTGCGTGGCCCACGCCGTGGAGTCGCACCGGATGACGAGGGCACCGTCGTCGATGGTCACCGGGTGGGAGTGCTTCGCGAGCTCCTCGCCCACCACGCCGGGCCAGTCGACGAACAGCTCGGAGCGGGCGAGCGGCTCGACCCAGCCGAGCTCGTTCGCGAGGGAGCCGACGACGTCGCCGAGCCCCTTCGGTTCGCGGCCTCGGCCGTAGGGCACGGAGTCCGCGTCGACTTCGCGGGCTCGGCGGCGCCGGGCGTCCACGGTGCGGAGCGACGGGTCGCCGAACACGGCCTTCAGGTGGCGGTAGAACCGGGACGGCTCGGTGGGCTTCCAGGGCTTCGGCATCAGGACGCCGTGTCCGCGCTCGACGGGTCGACGGTCGTGGCCGGCGCGGGCCGGTCGACGATCGTGCCGGCCTCGATGTGCACGGTGTGCGCCGCCAGCTGCTCGGGAACGTCACCGAACACCGCCGCCGTGATGAGCACCTGCTCGTAGTCCGCGACCGCGTTCGCGAGCCGTTCCCGGCGGGACTCGTCGAGTTCGGCGAAGACGTCGTCGAGGATGATGATCGGGTCGCCGAGCGTCGACTCGGCACGCAGCACCGCGGCGCTCGCGAGCTGCACGGCCAACGCGAAGGACCACGATTCCCCGTGACTGGCGTAGCCGCGGGCGGGTAACCCGTTGAGCTGGAAGAGCACGTCGTCCCGGTGGGGTCCGACGAGGGTCAGTCCTCGGTCGAGTTCGTCCCGGCGGCGGCGGTCGAGCGCACTCCTGAACGCCTCGGCCGCAGCGGGGACCGTGACCGGCTCGTCCGGGGTCCCGAGCACGGGGTCCGTCGCTGCCGCGTCCTCCGGGTCACCGCCGCGGACGCTGAGGACGCCGGTGATCGTCGCCTCGTGCCGTTCGCCGGCGACGGTCGCGTACGCCTCCGTCACGAAGGGGGCGAGCCGCCGCGTGAGGTGGTCCCGGGCGGCGATGATCTCGGCGCCGAACGACACGAGCCGGTCGTCCCAGACGTCGAGCGTGGAGAGCGCCCCGGCCTTCGAGCCGGTGGCCCGCGCGGACTTCAGCAGGGTGTTCCGCTGCCGGAGCGTCCGGTCGTAGTCGGCGAGCACGCCCTGCATGCGCGGCGCGATCTGCCCGAAGAGCTCGTCGAGCATCCGCCGGCGCCCGGCCGGTTCGCCGCGGACGAGCGCGAGGTCCTCGGGGGCGAACAGGACGCTCGTGCAGTACCGAGGGAGCTCGCGGGGCTTGATCGCCGCCCGGTTGACCTGCGCCCGGTTCGATCCCGACCGGTTGATCTGCACCTCCGCGAGGATGCTGCGGTCCTCGTGCGCCAGTCGCGCGCGGACGATCGCCGCGTCGCACCCCTGCCGGACGAGCGCGGCGTCCGTCGGCACGCGGTGGGAGCCGAGCGTGGACAGGTACCCGATCGCCTCGACGAGGTTCGTCTTGCCCTGACCGTTGCGGCCCACGAACAGGTTCGGCCCGCGTGCGAGGTCGACCTCCGCCTCCCGGTAGTTCCGGAAGTCGGTGAGTTGCAGGTGGTCGACGTGCACGCGGGCCGGGACGAGCTCAGGTGGTGACCTGAACTACGCCTTCTTGACGGCGTGGCCGCCGAACTGGTTGCGGAGCGCCGCGACGGCCTTCATCGTCGGGGACTGGCTCCCCTGACGCGAGACGAAGCGGGCGAACATCGCAGCCGAGAGCGCGGGCATCGGCACCGCGAGCTCGATCGCCTCTTCGAGGGTCCAGCGACCCTCGCCCGAGTCGTCGACGTAGCCCTCGAGCTCGTCGAGCTTCGGGTCCTCGTTGATGGCGAGCACGAGCAGGTCGAGCAGCCACGAACGCACGACCGTGCCGCGCTGCCACCCGGCGAAGACGGCGGGCACGTCGTGCACGATGTCCTTCGCCTCGAGGAGCTCGTAGCCCTCGCCGTACGCCTGCATGATCGCGTACTCGATGCCGTTGTGGACCATCTTCGCGTAGTGCCCGGCACCGACGCCGCCGGCGTGCGAGAAGCCCTCTTCGCGCGGGCCCTCGGGGCGGAGCGCGTCGAACACCGGCATGGCGAACTCGACGTCCTTGACGTCACCGCCGACCATGAGGCCGTAGCCGTTGTCCTTGCCCCAGACGCCACCGGAGACACCGGCGTCCATGTAGCGGATGCCCTCGGCGCCGAGCTGCTCGGCGTGCTTGGTGTCGTCGAGCCACTTCGAGTTGCCACCGTCGATGACCAGGTCGCCCTCGCCGAGGACCTCGGCGAGCTCGGTGATGACGTCGTCGGTGATCTTGCCGTGCGGGACCATGACCCACACGAGCTTCTGGCCCTCGGGCAGCGCGGCCGCGAGGTCCGCGAGGCTGGCGACGTCCGAGACGGCGGGGTTCGCGTCGAACCCGGTGACCTCGATGCCTGCGTTGCGGAGACGGGCACGCATGTTGTTGCCCATGCGACCGAGGCCGACAAGACCGATGTGCATGATTTCCTCTTCTGTTCGTCGTCGCGCTGATGCAGGTGGGGCGCGTCAGCGCAGTGTTCGGCTGTTGCGCTTACCGCAGCAGGAGATTGGGCTGCAGCAGGTACCGGTATCCGTCCGTGGCAGGTGCTTCCTGCGAAGTCTGGCCGGTGAGCAGCACCGGGCCGGGCTTGTTGGGGTTCTCCGTCTTGGTGAAGGAGATGCGGACGAACTCGGAGTGCACCGCGTTCAACCCGTCCAGGAGGAAGGCGGGCTTCAACGAGACCACCGTTTCCTCACCGGTCAGCAACGCATCGATCGACTCTGACGCCTGCGCTTGTTCGGACCCGATCGCCTCGAGCGTGAGCCCGTCGACCGAGAAGGAGAACCGGAGCGCTGCTTCGCGCTCCAGGACGAGGGAGACCCGTCGGACGGCCTCGACGAGTTCCGCGGTGTTGATCACCGCGTGGTCGTCGACCGTCTCGGGGAAGAGCCGGCGGACCGGCGGGTAGTTGCCCTTGATGAGCAGGGACGTCACCGTCTTGTCGTCGGCGTGGAACGCGATGAGCTCGCGGTCGGACGTGCCGCTGATCGACACGGACACCGTCGACGCGGAGCCGAAGGTGCGGCCGACTTCTTGCAGGGTCCGGGCCGGGACGAGTGCGTGGAGCGGCTCCGAGCCGACGCGGCCCGAGTCCCACGCGATGGTCCGGACGGCGACGCGGTAGCGGTCGGTCGCGATGAGGGAGAGGTCGTTGTCGCCGACCTCGAGCTGCACGCCGGTGATGACCGGCGTGACGTCGTCGCGGCTCGCAGCGACGGCGACCTGCGAGACCGCCTCCGAGAAGGCGTCCCCGGGGATGACACCGGTCTGCGGTCCGATCTCCGGGAGGGTGGGGTACTCCTCGACCGGCATGGACAGCAGCGTGAAGTGCGCGGAGCCGCAGGTCACCGAGATCTTCGTGTCCTCGGTCGTGAACGTGACGGGCGCGTTCGGCAGGCGGCTCGCGATGTCGTTGAGGAGCCGGCCCGAGACGAGGACCGTGCCCGACTCGTCGATCTGCGCCGTGATCGAGGTCTGCGCGGAGACCTCGTAGTCGAACGACGAGAGCGTCAGACGATCGCCGTCGGCGTGGATCAGCACGCCGGAGAGGATCGGGAGGGTCGTGCGCTGTGGGAGGAGCTTCACCGCGAAGGAGACGGCTTCGGAGAAGACGTCCCGGTTGACCTCGAACTTCACAGCTGGGACCCCTGTCGATCGGTTGGACTGTCCGGCCGCCCCATTGTGGCACAGCGGAGGGGGCGCCGGATTCTTGTCATCCGCCGTCCACAAGGTTGTCCCGCGGAGATTCATCGTTAACCAGGATCAATGGTGTTAACGCCTGTGCACAGTGTGGATAACTCTGTGCATCCCGCTTCTCCACAGGGAACTACACAGGTGTGAGTTGTGAGTGGTGTGGCACGAGGTCGGATGA
>NZ_BACW01000459.1:0-1632 GCF_000333315.1 Curtobacterium sp. B8 | reverse complement strand
CTCCCCCGCGGTGAACATCCAGGCGGAAGAGCCCGACAAGCCCGTCACGTTCAAGTACTCCGTGACGTGCGGTGCCGGCGGGAGCAACCTCGCGAAGTCCCCCGGGTCCGACGCGGCGACGGCGACGTGGACGGTCGGCGACACGACCGACCCGGGCGACGGGACCGACCCCAGCGCCGGCACCAACCCGAGCCAGGGTGGACCCCAAGACGGTTGACCCCCGGTCGGGGGCTCGACACCGTTCCGTAACGGTTCGGTCCGAGCCCCCGCCACCAGCGTCTCACCAGGTCCTGCTGCCGTACACTTGCTCGGACGACAGACGGAGGAGTACGTGCCAGAAGGTGTGACCGCGGGGATCACGCTCCTCGCGAACCGCTACGAGATCGGTGACGTCATCGGTCGTGGCGGCATGGCCACGGTGCACCTGGGCAACGACACCCGGCTCGGGCGCAAGGTGGCGGTGAAGCTGCTGAAGCCGAGCCTCGCGAACGACCCCGCCTTCCGCACACGCTTCCGGCAGGAAGCCCAGTCGGCCGCCCGCATGGCCCACCCGACGATCGTGCGCGTGTACGACGCGGGCGAGGAGACCGTCCGGGAGCCCTCCGGCGCCGAGGTGCAGGTCCCGTACATCGTCATGGAGCACGTCGACGGGCGTCCGCTCTCGGACATCATCTCGGACGGGCCGGTCGCCCCGGCCGAGGCCGTGCGCATCACCGAAGGCATCCTCACCGCCCTCGAGTACTCGCACCGCGCCGGCGTCGTGCACCGCGACATCAAGCCCGCGAACGTCATGGTCACCCACACCGGCCAGGTGAAGGTCATGGACTTCGGCATCGCCCGGGCCATCACCGACACCTCCGCGACGGTCGCGCAGACCACCTCGATCCTCGGGACCGCGTCGTACTTCTCGCCGGAGCAGGCCCGCGGTGAGACCGTCGACGCGCGCACCGACCTGTACTCCACCGGCGTCGTCCTCTTCGAACTCCTCACCGGACGACCTCCGTTCATCGGTGACAGCCCGGTCGCGGTCGCCTACCAGCACGTCAGCGAGCAGCCCGCGGCTCCCTCGACCATCGCGTCCGAGGTCTCGCCCGCGCTCGACGCCGTCACCCTGCACGCCCTCGTGAAGGACAAGACGCGTCGCTTCCAGAGCGCCGCGGAGTTCCGCACGGACCTGCAGCAGGCGGCTGCCGGACAGGTGCCGTCGTCGACGCGCAAGCTGCAGCAGCAGCACGCGAGCGACGCCTCGACCATGCTCTTCGGCGTCAACCCGCGCACGACGTCCAACCCGGCCGTCGCGTTCCGCGAGCTCGACGACGACACCGCCGAGCACCGTCCGCAGCGCACGCAGAACCGGCCCCCGGTCGCGTGGATCTGGGTCGGGATCGTCCTCATCGTCGCGATCATCGCGGCCACCGTGTTCTTCGTCGCCAACCTGCAGCCCGGCAAGGCGCCCGTGTCGTCCTCGGTCACGGTGCCGAACGTCGTCGGCGCGACCTGGTCCTCGGCCTCCGCAACCCTCAAGAAGAGCGAGCTGACGCCGGTCCGTGTGACCGAGACGTCCGACGACGTCGATCGTGGCCTCGTCATCCGGACGGAACCCGGTGGCGGCTCGGGCACACGGTCCCGCGA
>NZ_BACW01000460.1:0-1034 GCF_000333315.1 Curtobacterium sp. B8 | reverse complement strand
GGTTCCGTCATCCTGTCCACGGGTACCTCCGCCACGCCCGGGACACACGGGTGAGCCGCTACGGTTCATCCATGGCGAACGACCACTACTTCTCCGCCAACCCCTCGTCGGAGCTCCGCGAGCGCCAGGTGCACGTCACGCTCGCCGGTCGCGACCTCACCCTGGCGACCGCGGCCGGGGTCTTCAGCGCCGACGGTGTCGACCGGGGCACCCGGGTCCTCCTCGGCTCGGTGCCGCCGCCGGCGGCCTCCGGGGCGCTCCTGGACGTCGGATGCGGCTGGGGTCCGATCGCGATCACGATGGCGCTCGAGTCGCCCGAGGCCGAGGTGTGGGGCGTCGACGTCAACGAGCGCGTGCTCGGCCTGGCCCGCTCCAACGCCGCCACCGCGGGGGCGACGAACGTCACGGTCGCCCTGCCCGACGAGGTCCCCGCCGACCTGCGCTTCCGCACGATCTGGTCGAACCCGCCCATCCGGGTCGGCAAGGACGAGCTGCACGACATCCTGCTGACCTGGCTGCCCCGGCTCGAGGTCGGCGGCGACGCCTGGCTGGTCGTGTCCAAGGACCTCGGCGGCGACTCGCTGCAACGCTGGCTGCGCGACACGCTCGACGACGCCTTCACGGTGACGCGAGCGTCGACCGACAAGGGCTTCCGCGTCATCCGGGTGCAGCGCGGCGCGTAGAGACGGGGCCGCGCGCTCCGCGCGTTCCGGACTGGAGGCCCGTGGAGCGTCACCGACGTCGGTGCCGCACCACGGGCCTCCTGGCTGTGGCGAGGCCGCCCGTCGATCACGCTCCCGCACACGTCGCGATCGTCGCGCGCACGTCACGATCGTCGCGTGGCCGACTCGCGTCGCGTCGCGTCGCGAGTCGGGCACGCGACGAACCCCGGAACCGACACCGAACCGCGGGCTCCGCCTGGTTCGACGTCGGGATCCCGGTCCGTGAGCGCACTGAGGTCCGCGTCCGGACCCGCCCGTCAGACTGTGAGGTCGCCCGAGAACACGAGCTCGGACGGCCCGGACAGTGCGACG
>NZ_BACW01000461.1:0-1479 GCF_000333315.1 Curtobacterium sp. B8 | reverse complement strand
GTCTTCTTCCGCGACGAGCTCGCCCGTGCGGCCGCGGCCGGCGTCGCGACGACGGTCGTGCACAGCCGACGGGCGCCCGCAGGGGAACCGGTCGGCCGTCTGACGCGCGAGTCGCTCGCGGCGGCGGTGTTCCCACCCGGTTCGGGGGCGCTGGTCTACGTCTGCGGGTCGACGCCGTTCGTCGAACAGGTCCTGCGGTGGCTCGGCGAACTCGGCCACGACACCACCGACGTGCGCGCCGAGCGGTTCGGGGGCAACGGATGACGGTCGTCGACGGGAACGCCCTGGCCGGCACGCTCGCCGAGCGGCTCGGACCGGATGCGACCACCGCACTCCTGCGGTGCGCGGGGTGCGGGGGCGGCGGGGTCCTCGCCCGGGCTCGCGTCCACGTGTGCGCGATGGGAGCCGTCGCGCGCTGCCGGGACTGCGACGCCGTCCTGGTCACCGTGGTCGACGCCCCCGGCCGGCGCTGGGTCGGCTTCCCGGGAGCGCGGGCCTCCTCCACACCGTCCCACTGAGCGCAAGGTCGTCCCGCGTGTCGTGCGGGAATTGTGCGGGAAACCGCAACGGTGGCCCGGTGACCCATCCGGAGTGCGCACGGCTCCGGATGCTCTCCCGGGCCGACGGACCACCCATCCGTCCCGGCCCAGGGGCACGGTGGCCCCGACGCCGACGAGCGCGGGCACCCGAATCCTGCGTTCGTCGCGTGTCGCACGGTCGCGACGAACGTCCCGACCCACCGCCGGCCGCGGTGCCTGCCGCGGTACGACGAAGGCCCCGGTCGGTCGACCGGGGCCTTCTGTCCGAGCGGATGACGAGATTCGAACTCGCGACCCTCACCTTGGCAAGGTGATGCGCTACCACTGCGCCACATCCGCGTACCGGTCAAGCGTAACCCCTCCGGGGCACGGCAGCACACCGTCCGGCTCCCTCGGGCGCGTCGACCCCCTCCAAGTGGGGTAGCCGCGTACCACCTTCTGGGGACGTCCTGGGCGCGCCACGCCGCGGACGTCTCCATAGGCTCGTGGCACACGCACGGGAACCCTCCTGGGGAGGTCGGCGACCGGGCGTGCAGGGCCACCGAGGGACCGGTGGCACCTCTGGTCGGAGCCGTTCCACCGACGGCGCAGGACCGACCGTCCTCATCGCACATCAGGGAGTGGGAGAACCATGCGTCAGCAGACCTCGATCCGCGCCGTGCTCGCGGTCGCCGTGCTCGCGGCCGGTCTCGTGATCACGCCCATCGGGAGCGCATCGGTCGCGCAGGCCGCCGCCACCGCCGCGCCACGGGGCAACGTCGGGAAGTTCAAGCAGCAGTTCGTCGAGGAGTTCAGGACCACCGCCAACTGGGGCGGCAAGTTCGCGAGGACGTACGCCGACAGCTGGCAACCGTACCCCGACGGCATGAGCAACATGTACTGGTCGGGCAAGCAGATCCGTTCCCTGAACGGGCACATGGACGTCTACCTCGACGGCAAG
>NZ_BACW01000462.1:0-7508 GCF_000333315.1 Curtobacterium sp. B8 | reverse complement strand
AGCGCTGGTCTGAGCACGACGACCTCGTTGAGGATCTCCGCGACGCTGCCGAAGTGGTACGTGACCGTGCCGACCGAGACTCCGGCCTCGGCGGCGATGTCCCGCAGCCCGGTCGACCCGACGCCGCGGCGGACGATCACCTCGCGGGCGGCGGCCACGATCATCGCCCGTCGGACCTCGGGGCGCTGCCGCGCACGGACGGAGCCGGACCCCCCGGCGGGCAGCCGCGCGTCGGACCCCCCGCTCACGCCGACGTCCTCGGGACGTCGTCCACGAACGTGTGCTCGGCGACGAGCACCTCCGGCGTGTCCTCGTCACCGTCGCGTGCCCACGCCCGCACCGTGTTCTCCACCCGGAACGCATCCGCCGTGGCGGTCAGTTCCGAGGCGGTCTCGAGCCGTGCGCCCCACGTCGTGGTCGCGAGGCCGATCGACCACCGCGACGACGCCCGGGCGCTCGTCGGGTCCCCGGTTCGGATGCGGTAGGTCTCCCGGGCATCCTCGGTGAACACCAGCCCGTCGGGGTAGACCCGTCCGCCGCCGTACCCGGGGTCGACGTCGAGCGTCCACTCCCCCGTCTCGACGTCGTGGGTGACGGTCCGCTGCGGCAGGGCCTCCGCCGGGGCGACCCGTGCGATCGCGAGCGGGGTCGACCGTTCCGGCTCCCCGAACCGCACGTCGTCGTCGGTCGCACGCGTCCAGACCGGCAGGCGGACGACCGAGGACGCCGGGTCGATCGTGAGCGTCGGCGAGGTCCCGTGCGGCCACACCCACGGCCAGTACGACGTCGACACCGCGATCCGGACCCGGTGCCCGACGGCGAACCGGTGTCCGGTCGAGACGAGCCGGACCGGCAGCACGGTCGGTTCCCCCGGGACGAGCGCGTCCGCGCGGTCCATCCCGCGCCGACGCGCGGCGTTGAGCACCCCGCGCGTCACGAGCGTCGAGGCGCCGTCCGGGGCGACGTCGCACAGGCGCACCACGACGTTTGCCCGGGTGGCGTCGCTCGTCACGGCCAGGTCGACCGTCACCGTGCCGAGCAGGTCGAAGGCCTCCTCCACGGGGAGGTCGAAGCACATCGAGCGGCCGTCCTCGGCGCGCTGGTCCGGCGGCAGGTCGGTGGCGTTCCCGAACGGGAAGAACCGACCCGCGTCGACGCCGGTGTGCTCGGGCGAGCGGGCGACGAGCGGACCGTCGCCACCGCCCCGGGTCGAGGACAGTGCGACCGTCCGCGGGGTGGTCGCCGCCGACGGCCACGCCTCGGCGCCGACCCAGCGGCCGCGCCGCTCCGCGTAGTACGTGGCGGGCGCTTCGCCCTCGTTGATCCACGCCCGCAGCGCCGGGTCCTGCTCCACCCCGGTGTCGACGCCCCGGAGCCAGCGGTCCCACCAGCGCAGGGTCTCCTGCAGGAAGCCGATCGACGGTCCCGGCGCGAGCCCACGGTCCGGGTACTGGTGCGACCACGGGCCGACGATCCCCTTGACCGGCGCGTCGACGTGCTCGACGAGCCGCAGCACGGCGTCGCGGTACGGGTCCGCCCAGCCGCCCACCGCGAGGACGGCGGCCCGGATGTCCCCGTACTCCTCGGCGGCGCTGCCGTGGCGCCAGTAGTCATCGCGCTCCTGGTGGGACAGCCACACGGGCGTCATCGGACGGTTCCGCTCGAGCCGTTCCGCCCAGCGCGCGACCCAGTCGGCGCCGACCACCTCCGGCCGCGGCGGACGCGAGTTGAACGCGAACATCGTCGCGCCCCACGCGGCCATGTCGATGCCGAGCACCGCCCCGCCGGCGTAGTGCACGTCGTTGTCGTACCGGTCGTCGGTCGAGCAGACGGTCACGATGGCCTTGAGGGCAGCCGGTGCCCGGGCCGCGAGCTGCAGCGCGTTGAAGCCGCCCCACGAGATGCCGAACATGCCGACGGCGCCCGTCGACCACGGCTGCCCGGCGAGCCACGCGATCACGGCCTCGCCGTCACGGAGCTCCTGCTCGCTGTACTCGTCGTCGAAGAACCCGTCCGAGGACCCCGTCCCGCGGATGTCGACCCGCACCGAGACGTACCCGTGCTGGGCGTACCAGGGGTGCCGCTCCGAGTCCCGTGGCGCCGTCCAGTCGTCGAGCCGGTACGGCAGGTACTCGAGCAGCACCGGCAGCGGTCCCGAGGACGCGGTGGGCGACCAGATCCGGGCGTGCAGTCGCACCCCGTCGGGCATCGGGATCCACTCGTCGCGGACGGTCACCCCGTCCGGCAGCGACGACGGGTCGCCGATCGCCGTGAACCACGCGCTCACGCGTCGTCCCCTTCCGTGGTGGTCCAGTTCCGGACCTGGTGGCCGTCGCCGTGGTCGGTCCAGCCGTCGGCGTGCCGCCACCGCTGCACGCCGTCGTCGACGTCGGGCAGCTCGGTGCTGCCCGGCTCGAGCGTCGCCGCCAGCAGCGTCGCCGTGTAGGGGTGGTTCGGGCCGCGGAACACCGCCTCGGTCGGACCGACCTCGACGATCCGGCCGCCGGTCATCACCGCGACCCGGTCCGACACCCCGCGGACGACCGCGAGGTCGTGACTGATGAAGAGGCAGCTCAGACCCCGCTCCCGCTGCAGGTCCGTCAGGAGCGCGAGGATGCCCGCCTGCACCTGGACGTCGAGTGCCGTGGTGATCTCGTCGGCGATCACCAGACGCGGCTCGGCGGCGAGGGCCCGGGCGATCCCGACACGCTGCCGTTGCCCGCCGGACAGCTGCGCGGGCAGGCGGTCGGCGAACTCCGGTCCGAGGCCGACCAGGGTGAGGAGCTCCCCGACCCGCTCCCGCGACGACGCCCCGGTGAACAGCCGGAGTGGCCGGCCGATCGCCGCGCCGACCGTGCGTCGCGGGTTGAGCGACGTGTCCGCGTTCTGGAACACGAGCTGCACCGCGCGGCGGAGCTCGGGCGAGCGCTCGGCCACCGGCGCCGCGAGGTCGCCCGAGACGGTGCCGTCATCGAAGGAGAACACGCCGGACTCCGCGGGCACGAGCCCCGCCAGCGCGGTCGCGAGGGTCGACTTCCCGCTCCCGGACTCGCCCACGACCGCGAGGGTCTCCCGCGGTGCGATCGTGAACGAGACGCCGTCCACGGCGGCCGGCAGGCCACGTCCGTGGCGGATCACCAGGTCGTCGGCCGCCACGATCGGACGGACGCCGTCGGGAGGCCCGGTGTGCGTGCCGTCGACCGGGACCGTCCCCGGGACGGTGGCGTCGTCGGCGGGGCGATCCGTGCCTCCCCCCGCCGGCACGGCCGACCCGCCGCTGACGCGTCGATCCGGGACCGGCGACGCGGGCCCGGGCCGCCGTCCGTCCGGGACCGCGGACAACAGGGCACGCGTGTAAGGGTGCTGCGGCGCGGCGAAGAGCGCCGCGGTCGCGGCGTGCTCGACGATCGACCCGTCGTGCATGACCGCGATCTCGTCGGCCATGGCCGACACCACGCCCAGGTCATGGCTCACGAGCAGGACGGCCATGCCGAGCTCGCGGCCGAGGTCCGCGACGAGGTCGAGGACCGCTGCCTGCGTGACGACGTCGAGCGCCGTGGTCGGCTCGTCGAGCACGAGCACCCGGGGCCGCGCGGCCACGGCCATCGCGATCGCGACTCGCTGCTGCTGACCGCCCGACAGCTGGTGCGGCCAGCGCCGGACGATCGTCTCCGGCGACGGCAGCCGGACGAGACGGGCGAGTTCGGCGACCCGGTCCGGGCCGTCGGGCTCGCCGTGCGCCCGGAGGGCCTCGCGGATCTGCTCCCCGATCCGCATCGACGGGGTCAACGCCTGGCCCGCGTTCTGCGCGACCACCGCGACCGTGCCGCCGCGGAGGGCCCGTCGCCCGGCCACCGACAGGGCGAACACGTCCGCACCGGCCACCCGGACACTGCCGCGCTCGACGACCGAGCCGGCGCGCAGGTGCGCGAGGAGGGTGCGAGCGACCGTGGACTTGCCGCTGCCGGACTCGCCGACGAGCCCCAGGGTCCGGCCCGCCCGGATCGAGAAGCCCACCCCGCGCACGACGGGGACCGTGCGGGCCCCGGCAGCGTACGAGATCGCGAGGTCGTCCACCTGGACCACGGGGACCGCGCCGGCGTCGCCCGCCGCGGTCGAGGTCACGGTCGAGGTGCTGGTCATGCGGCGGCTCCTTGCTTCGCACGGTCGACGCCGAGGGACTTCGCGAGCCCGTCCGCGGCGAGGTTCAGCCCGACCACGAGGGTGGCCAGGGCGACGATCGGTGCGAGGGTCCCGAGCGGCACGACGGTGAGGGCCGTCCGGTTCTCCTGCACCATGAGACCCCAGTCCGGCGTCGGCGGGTTCGCCCCGAAGCCGAGGAAGGACAGCGAGGCGACGAGCAGCACGATCCACGAAGCGCGCATCGCGTACTCGACCAGCACGACGTCGAGCACGTTCGGGAGGATCTCGCGGAACACGATCGACAGCGGGCGCTCGCCGCGGGCGCGTGCCGCGGTGACGTAGTCCTGCGTGATCACGGTCCTCGCGGCACCGCGGACGACGCGGGTGACCGCGGGGGCGTACACGACCGTGACGGCGAGCACGATCACCCAGAGTCCGGCGTCGAACACGGTCACGACCACGAGGAGCGCGAGGATCGACGGGACGCTGAGCAGGGCGTCGACGACCCGCATGACGACCTCGTCGAACCAGTTGTCCGCGTACGCGGTCGTGCAGCCCAGCACGGTCCCGACCGCGACGGCGGTGGTCGTCGCGAGGAAGGTGACGAGGAGCGCGTACCGGCCGCCGTTCAGGGTGCGGGACAGGACGTCGCGCCCGTACTGGTCGGTGCCGAGCCAGTGCGTCCACGTGGGTCCGGCGAGCACGTCGGCGGCGTTCGTCGCCACCGGGTCGTGCCCGGCGATCACCGGTGCGAGGAGCGCGAGCACCAGGTGCAGGGCGATCAGCCCCGCACCGATCGCGAGGGCGGTGGAGCCCCGGAGCGGCGCGAGCAACCGACCGGTCGTCCCCGGACGGAGCACGCCACGGGGGCGCGGTGTGACGGCGGTCATGCTGCGGCCTTCCGGGAGGGTCGGGTCACGGCGCTGCCGGTGCTCCGGCGGCGCACGCGGGTGCGGCGCTGCCGGGTGCGCAGCTTCGGGTCGAGTGCGAGCGCGACGAGGTCGGCGACGAGGTTGCAGACGACGTAGGCGACGGCGCTCAGGAGCGCGATCGCCTCGATGGTGGGGAGGTCGCGGTCGTACACGGACTCGAGCATGAGCTTGCCCATGCCCGGGTAGTTGAAGACGTTCTCCACGACGACCACGCCGCCGAGGAGCCACGCGACGTTCAGCGCGATGACGGTCAGGGTGGGCAGGAGTGCGCTCGGGAGCGCGTGCTTCCACACGACGCGGCGGATCGGCAGGCCCTTCAGCTCCGCGGTGGTCACGAACTCGGACGCCATCACGTCGATCGTCGACGACCGCGCCGTCCGGACGATGTAGGCCGCCATCGCGAGGGTGAGCACGGTGATCGGCAGCCAGATCGTCGGCAGGAGCTCACCGACGGTCGCGTCGCTGCCGCGCAGGACGACGGCGGGGAACAGCGGCAGGCCGATGGCGAAGCAGAGCACGAGCACGGTGGCGACCATGAACTCCGGGACGCTCATCACGACGAGGCTCACGACCGAGACGACCCGGTCGGTGGTGCGGCCGCGCCGGACACCGGCGACGACGCCGAGGAACAGCGAGAGCGTGACGCCGACGAGCATGGCGGGCACGGCGATGAGCATGCTGTTCCGGAACGCGGTGAACAGCGTCGGCGCGACGGGCGACCCGCTGACGAGCGAGGTGCCGAAGTCGCCGTGGACCGCGCCGCCGAGCCACTCGAGGTACCGCAGCCACACGTTCCGGTCGAGGCCGAGCGACGCGCGGAGCTGCTGCACGGCCTCGGGCGTGGCGTTCTGCCCGAGCAGCTGCTGCGCGACGTCGCCGGGCAGCGCCTGCACCGCGAGGAACACGAACAACGACGCGAGCACCACCGTGAGGACGGCGATCCCGAGTCGGCGGAGGACCGGGACGAGGACGTCCATCGGTCTGGTGGTGGAGGTCATCGTCGCAGTCCGATCCGGAGCCAGTCGAACTCGAAGCCGTACTCCGAGTAGTTGACGACGTCCCGGGACAGCCCCACCAGGCGGTCCCCGAACATCGGGGTCATGTCGGCGCCGTCCTCGACGACGAGTCGCTGGGCGTCCTGGTAGAGCGTCAGGCGCTTGGCGTCGTCCATCTCGGCGCGGGCGTCGTCGAGCAGCGCGTCGAACCGTTCGTTCGACCACGCGCTCTCGTTGTAGGAGGACCCGGACCGGAAGATCTGGTTCAGCAGCTGGTCGATCGGGCGCCCGGTGAACCAGTAGCTCACCATCAGGGGCTTCTGCATCCAGATCTGCGTGTAGTACGAGTCGGAGCTGGCGTTCTTCACGGTCAGGCGGATGCCCGCGTCCGCGACGGCGTCACGGTAGGCGACGGCCATCGGGGTGAAGACCGACTCGTAGCTCGACGTGTAGATCGGTGCACGCAGGTCCGACCGCCCGGCGGCCTTGAGCAGCGCCTTGGCCTTGTCCGGGTCGTACTCGCGGTGGTCGTCCACGAAGGCGGCGAGCTGCGGCGGCACGGGGTTGTCCCATCCAGGCGAACCGGTGCCCTGCAGCGCGGTCGCCACGATCGCGCGCGGGTCGTACGCGAGCTTCATCGCCCGGCGGACGCGCGGGTCGCGGAACTCGTCGCTGGTCGCGAGCATCGGGATCGTGTACCACTGCGCGTTCTCGGAGCGCGCGATCGTCGCCCGGTCGGAGGCCGCGACGACGCGGGCGGTCGCGAAGTCGAGGTTCGTCTGCGAGATGAGGTCGACCTGCCCGGCGAGCAGCGCGTTCACCCGGGCGGTCGTGTCCTGGACCGAGAAGAAGTCGACGCCGTCGAGCGCCGGACGCCCGGCGAAGTGGTCGTCGAAGGCCTCGACGCTGCCGGCGCCGGCCGGGGTGAAGGACGACAGCCGGAACGGTCCGGTGCCGATGCCGGTGCGACTGATGTCCGCGATCGCCGCCGCGGGCACGATGTAGCACTGGTACGCGGTGAGGAGCGACGGGAACTCGGCGTTCGGCTTCGTCAGGGCGAAACGGAGCGTGTGCGCGTCGACGGCGGTCATCGACCGGGCGTCCATCACCTCGCCGAGGACCCCGGCCTGCGGGCTGGCGGTCTCCTCGTCGAGGATGTGCTGGATGCTCGCGATCGCGTCGGCGGCGGTGAACCCGGAGCCGTCGTGGAACCGCACGCCACGGCGCAGGTGGAAGGTCCACTCGGTGCCGTCGGCGTTCGCGGACCACTCCTCTGCGAGGTCCGGTACGGTCCGTCCCTGCTCGTCGAGCTTCACCAGCCGGTTGTAGAGCGCGCCGAGGTACTCGTAGGCGGACAGGGACCCGGCGGAGTCGAGCGTCTCGGCCGCCGACGCCGCCGGACGCGCGACCCGGAGCCGTCCGCCACGCCGGGCGTCCC
>NZ_BACW01000463.1:0-874 GCF_000333315.1 Curtobacterium sp. B8 | reverse complement strand
CGGTCGGTCCGCCGAGCTCGCCACGACGCTCGCCGGGCTCGCGGCCCAGGTGGACGTCGACCTGCGGCTCGTGCTGAGCGACCAGTCGGTGGACGGGGACGCCGCCGCCCGGCCGGCGGTCGCCGCGATGGTACGCGTCCTGGAGGCGCAGGGCCGGCCCGTCACGCTCCTCACGCACCCGGGTCGGCTGGGACTCGCGGAGCACCGGCAGTTCCTGCTCGACCACGCCACCGCACCCGCGGTGCTGTTCCTCGACGACGACGTCTGGCTCGAGCCGGGAACGGTCCGCCGGATGCTCGACGCCCTGCGCTCGCTCGACTGCGGGTTCGTGGGGTCGGCCGTGCAGGGGCTGTCGTACCTAGCCGACCGACGTCCGGCCGAGACAGCGGTGTTCGAGCCGTGGGCGGACGGTGTCGAACCGGAGGTCGTGCGTCGCGGGACCCCGGCCCACGACCGGTGGTCGCTCCACAACGCCGCGAACCTGGCGCACGTCGCCTCCGACCTCGGTGTGGAGCAGGGCGGCTGGGTGCCCTACCGGGTCGCCTGGGTCGGCGCCTGCGTGCTCTACGGCCGGGAGCGACTCGACTCGGCGGGCGCGTTCCGCTTCTGGCCCGAGCTCCCACCGCAGCACGCCGGCGAGGACGTCGTCGCCCAGTGGCGGGTCATGGAACGCTTCGGCGGCGCGGGCATCGTCCCGTCGGGCGCGGTGCACCTCGAGTCGCCGACCACGGTGACGGACCGCCGGGTCGACGCGCCGGACGTCGTGTTCCACTGAGCCGGGCGTGTCGGCCCGCTGCTCGAGGGGCGGGATGGGGTGGTCAGCCGCCGATCTCGACGTGCTGCCCGGCGTCGTCGAGCTCGAGCTGCACCACCG
>NZ_BACW01000464.1:0-948 GCF_000333315.1 Curtobacterium sp. B8 | reverse complement strand
GTTCGACGTCGAGGGTCACGCGGGTGACGATGCCGAACAGGCCGAGGTGCAGGACGGTGCCGTCGAAGCCGGGGTCGCCGCGGTGGACGGTACGGAGACCCCCGTCCGGACCGATCAGCTCGAGGGAACGGACCGCGGTGCTCAGCGATCCGAGGGTCGTGCCGGAGCCGTGCGTGCCGGTGGCGATCGCGCCGCCGATCGAGATGTGCGGGAGCGACCCCGTGTTGTGCAAGGCGAACCCGGCGCGGTCGAGGTCCGGGGCGACGAGGCCGTAGCGCGTGCCGGCGCCCATCGTCGCGGTCCGCCGCTCGGCGTCGACCTGGAGGTCGGTCGGGATGTCGGTGAGGTCGAGCAGCACGCCGGGGGAGTCGGCGACGTCGTTGAAGGAGTGCCGGGTGCCGAGGCCGTGCACCCGCGGGGAGCGGGCCTCGGAGATGCCGTCGACGAACCCGCGGCCCCACTCGACCACGACGATCGAGCCGTCCCAGTCGAGGTCGAGGTCGTCCAGCTCCACGGGGTCGCTCAGCCGGTAGGCGTCGACGTGCACCAGGTCCGGGCCACTCGTGGTCGGGTGCGTCCGGGCGAGCACGAACGTCGGGCTCGACACCTGACCGCGTGCGCCGAGCGCCGCCCCGAGGCCCCGCGTCAGCGTGGTCTTGCCGGCACCGAGCGGCCCCGTCAGCACGACGAGGTCCCCCGCGCGCAGGACACCGGCGAGCCGGGCCCCGAGCTCGCCCATGGCGGCGGTCGAGTCGACCTCGATGTCGAGCAGGACGCGCGGCTCGGTCACCGCTCCCCCCGGAGGTACTCGGCGACGTGGCCCTCGGCGTCGTGCCCCTCGTACACGCGGGGCACGCGCGCGCCGATGCGGCAGACGATCTCCTCGCCGATGGTGTCGAGCGCCGCACCCCACTCGAGGACGGTCATCTCGGCGTGCTCGCCCGTACG
>NZ_BACW01000465.1:0-2131 GCF_000333315.1 Curtobacterium sp. B8 | reverse complement strand
CCGAGCACGAAGACGACCGCCTGGGCGCCGCGCGTCCGCATCAGGGACGCCAGCGGCCGGTGGACCAGCTGGACGAGACACGCCTGCGCGATCGCGAGGAACGCGAGCGGCACCATCGGCGGGTTGAGGTCCTGGAGCATGTCGGGTGCCCAGAGCCCGATCGACGTCAGGGGCACGAGGACCACGTACGCGGCGACGGCGACCACGGCGAGGAGCAGGCGCGATCGCCGCGCGAACCAGCCGTCGGCCCAGAGGAACCCGAGCTGCTGGGCGAACAGCCAGACCGGGCCGAGGTTGAGCAGCCCGACCTCCGCGACGCCCGTCGCCAGGCGAACGGTGTCGACGAGGACGGCCGCGCCGAGCAGCACGGCCAGCGTCCTCCACGGCGCCCGTTCGTGCAGGCGGACCATGAGGGGGACGCAGCACTGCGTGATGCCGTACGCCGCGAGGAACCAGAGCGGGGAGCCGATGCCGAACGCGACCTCCGCCAGGAGCCCCGGCGGCGTCCCCAGCGCGGTCGCGATCCCCAGTCCGAGCGCGAGCACGATGAACAGCGGGACGGCGGGGCGGAACAGACGGACGAGGCGGGTCGACCAGTAGTCGCGCGCGCCGCCGCCCCGCGTCACCGTGCTCCGCCACCCGACGATGCTGGCGAACCCGCCGACGACGAAGAAGAGCGGCATGACCTGCCCGACCCAGGTCGCCGGCACGTACCAGGCGAGCTCCTGGAGCGGGCTCGTCACCGCGATCCCGTCGGCGGTCCCGACCCCGACCATCGTCACGTGGACGAAGACGACGAGGACGACGCACGCGGTCCGGATGAGGTCGACGACCAGGTCGCGCTGCGCGATGATCCCCCGGACGTCCCGTGCTGTGTGTGCCTGCTCCGGCACGCTCTGCTGCGAGGACATGCTGGGACGGTACCCGGCGCTGCGGCCGTCCCAGCGGAGCTCCAGCAGATCGCGGCCGTTTCGTGACCCCTCACATGCCGCGTCCGGCATGCGACGGCACCGCGCCGACATGGGCTCGAAGGCCCGGTGCCTGGTGCTAGGGTGAACCCGTTGTCTTGATCACTGCAAGAGAAGGGCCCCGATGGAAGACGCAGAGCTGCTCCGTACCGCGGGCCTGCGGGTCACCACACCGCGGTTGGCCGTCCTCCGCGCCACCGGGTCCATGCCCCACGCGACGGCGGACGACATCGTCACCGCCCTCGCCGCCGAGCTCCCGACGACGAGCCACCAGGCCGTGTACGGCGTCCTCGCCGCGCTGACCGGGGTCGGGCTCGTGCGCCGGATCGAGCCAGCCGGCAGTCCGGCGCGGTACGAGCGGCGGACCGGGGACAACCACCACCACATCGTCTGCACCATGTGCGGCGCGATCGAGGACGTCGACTGCGCCGTCGGGCACGCTCCGTGCCTGACGCCGTCCGAGACGCACGGCTTCGCGGTCACCACGGCCGAGGTCACCTACTGGGGGATCTGCGACCGATGCGCCGCAGCGGAGCGCGAGGACGCGGCCCCCGCGGCACCCGCGACCCCCGCGGCACCCGCGACCCCCGCCGGAGCACCCGCGACCCCCGGCGCAGTCGTCTGACGCGCCCGGCGCGACCGCCGCAGTCGATCCCCCTCCCGGCACCGAACCGGGACCACGAGCAACCCGAGCATCCCTGACCGAACCAACGTTCCGAGGAGGAACCGTGTCCGACCAGAACACGACCGGCAAGCCCGCCGGCACCCCCACCACCACGACCAACAGCGGAGCGCCCGTCTCCAGCGACCAGCACTCGATGGGTGTCGGCGCCGACGGGCCCCTCGCCCTGCACGACCACTACCTCGTCGAGAAGCTCGCCCAGTTCAACCGTGAGCGCGTGCCGGAGCGCGTCGTCCACGCCAAGGGCGGCGGCGCCTTCGGTACCCTCACCGTCACCCACGACGTGAGCCGCTACACCCGCGCCGCGTTCCTCCAGCCGGGCAAGCAGACCGAGATGCTCGCCCGCTTCTCGAGCGTCGCCGGCGAGCAGGGCTCCCCGGACACCTGGCGCGACCCCCGCGGCTTCGCGCTGAAGTTCTACACCGAAGAGGGCAACTACGACCTCGTCGGCAACAACACCCCGGTCTTCTTCATCCGCGAC
>NZ_BACW01000466.1:0-1270 GCF_000333315.1 Curtobacterium sp. B8 | reverse complement strand
GNNGNNGGGGACGTCGTTCCACATCGGCGCCCGGCGCCCGCCGCGCCCGACGCCCGCCGCGCCCGACGCCCGCCCCGCCCGCCGCCCGACGCACCCGCGACCGCTACCCGCGGCGCTCGAGGTGCGCCCGGGTGAGGGCGTCCATCTCCTCGTCGCTGAGGTCGTCGACCACCCGGGCCTCCCGACGGTCCGTCCGCTGCCACCGCACGAACAGCGAGATCAGCACCGGGATGTCCGCGACCTCGGCGATGAACCACAGCAGGTCACCGGCGAGGTGCTGGTCCTGGAGCGGTGACGGGTACCAGGCCTTCCCCACGAGCGTCGTCGTCGCTCCGTCGAGCACGTGGTTCGTGATCCGCAGCACGATGCCCGGGACGGCATCGAGCATGAGCTCCACGAAGGCGAGCAGGAACTCCGCCGTCACGAACGTCGACGACCGCAGGATGCCCGGTTCGGCCAGGGGCGCGAGCAACCCGAAGCCGAGCATCGGCACGAACACCGTGATGGCGACCGCCCAGACCGGCGACGTCCTGATCGCGGCCGACAGCGGCGTGAGGAGGACGCAGAACATCGCGAGGGCGATCAGCGGCGAGACGATCGCGTTGCCGAGGACCCGGACCGGGCGCGACCCGAGGGCGGCGGTGGCGGCGCGGGCGAGGCGATCCGGGCCTCCCGTCCGGAGCAGGGAGACCGGAGCGGCCAGCGCCGCGAACGTCGGCACGGCGAAGAAGAGGAGGGCGAGCCGGAGGACGAACGCCCACCGGAGCCGTTCGGCGTAGACGCCGACGATCCCGAACTGCAGGACCCCGAAGAGCAGGAGCGCGCCCACGAACGCGAGTGTCCGCCACCACGGCCAGCGCGCGCCGCGTCGGGCGGCACCGACCGACCACCACCCGTAGGCGACGGCACCGACGAGGATCATCGCGGCCGCCAGGGGGTCGAAGCGCCACGTGGACCAGAACTCGGGTGTCGACGGCGTGGGGTGCCTCCTGGTGCTCGTGCTGCCGGAGCCATCCTCCGCCCCCGGCAGGGGCACCGAGGTCCCGCGTCCGTGAGAACCGGTTCAGATCCGGGTCACTCCCCGCGCCGGGGTCGTCCGGGTGAGCAGCCACACCCCGATCGGGACGAGCACCGCCCCCGTGACGGCGACCGGGAAGGAGAGGTGCAGCTGCATGACCGCGAAGGCCGGTCCGACCGTGCACAGCGCCGCCACGACGAGCACCGGCCACGCGGGCCGGTCGGCTCCGGGGACGAGCCGGGGGAGGCCGAT
>NZ_BACW01000467.1:0-1283 GCF_000333315.1 Curtobacterium sp. B8 | reverse complement strand
ACGTCGACCAGGGCAGCCCCGTCGGGACGTGACGGGTCGGCCACTTCCGGCCGNCGCGCCGTGCGTGCCACCTCGGCGCACGTCTCGACGGCAGGTACACCGACCCGACGCCGTTCCTGCCCGCAGCCGAGTGGCCCGTGCTGCTCCCGGAGTCGGCCTGGTCGGGATGATCGGCCGCNGGCGTCAGGCCCGGGGGTGCGCGGTGCGGTAGACCTCGCGGAGCCGCGCCGACGACACGTGCGTGTAGATCTGGGTCGTCCCGAGGCTCGCGTGCCCGAGCATCTCCTGCACCGCGCGGAGGTCCGCTCCCCCGTCGAGCAGGTGCGTCGCCGCGGTGTGCCGGAAGGTGTGCGGCCCCGCTGGTCCCTCGCCCGGGAGGTCCTCCAGCAGCCGGGCGACGATCCGGTAGGCGCTCCGCGTCCCGAGCCGGCCGCCGCGGTCCCCGAGGAACAGCGCCCGCTCGGCGTCAGCAGTGGCGGGGGCAGCGGCAGCGGCAGCGGCTCGGCGTTCTGCGAGGACGGGACGCCCGCGGTCGAGCCAGGCCTCGAGGGCGTCCCGCGCCGGCACACCGAACGGGACGACCCGTTCCTTCCCGCCCTTGCCGAGCACCCGCACGGTCAGCCGACTCCGGTCGACGTCCGGCACGTTCGTCCCCACGAGCTCGCTCACCCGGATCGCCGCGGCGTACAGGAGCTCGACGACCGCCAGGTCACGCAACGCACCGGGATCGTCCGTCTCCGCCCTGGCCGAGAGCCCGTCGAGCATCGTCCGCACCTGGTCGCCCGTGACCACCCGCGGGAGGTGCGAGGCTCCCTTCGGCGCCCGGAGCCGGACGCCGGGGTCGGTCGGCACGACCCCGCTCTCGCTCGCCCACCGCGTGAAGGCCCGCACCGAGGAGGACCGCCGCGCGATCGTGGAGCGCGCGAGCGATCGCTGATCTGCTTCCCACAGCCAGTCGCGGAGCAGTTCGAGTGAGACGTCGTCGACGCTGGCCGCCCCACGTCCGCGCGCGAACCCGACGAACTGCTCGAGGTCGTTCTCGTAGGCGCGGAGTGTCTGCTCGCTGAGCCCCCGCGCGTGCCGGGCATACCCGAGGAACGCGTCGACCACCCGGTCGAGGTCCCTGCCGCTCGCGTCCGCCACGGCCCCAGGCTACGGCTCACCGTGCCGCCGTCCGTGACCACCCGCCGACCCCGTGCTGGGTGAGCCCCTGGATCTGCGCCAGCGCGAGCGCGTCCGTCGCGTCCGCGACCGACAGCCCGCTGCGCCGAGCGAGTTCGTCG
>NZ_BACW01000468.1:0-2122 GCF_000333315.1 Curtobacterium sp. B8 | reverse complement strand
CGGGTTCCACCGACGGGTCTGGTGTCCGAAGTGGACGCCGCTGTCGAGCAGCTGGCGGATGGTGACGACGGCCATGCCGTCCCTCCTTGTTCTCGGCGCGCGGCTGTTCGAGCCGCGTGCACGGTTGCGGTTGTGTCGGTCACGACCGGTGGTCGTGGCCCCTGGTGCCCCACCCCGGACGGCCGCCCGCTCGCGAGAGCGGGACCGGTGGCCGTGGGGTGCGTGTGGACACGCGAAGTCAGCGCGCTCAGCGCGCTGCTGGACACATGCTAACAGACAGGGCCCCTGTCGCCGGTACCGGCACGACGCGCCAGCGGCGTGTCGGTACCGGCGACAGGGAGAGGCGCGGTGCGGGACGGACCCGCACCGCGCCTCCCGGCCGGTGGTGACGCTGGTGCGTCAGGCCTTGGCGTCCACCGTCTCACCCTCGGCCGTGATGCCCATCTCCTCGAGCGAGCGGCCCTTCGTCTCCGGGATCTTCTTGATGACGAAGAAGAGCGACAGCAGCGCGAACAGGGCGTAGATGCCGTAGGTGACCGTGAGGTTGAACCCGGACAGGACCGGGAACGTGATCGTGACCAGGAAGTTCGCGATCCAGTTCGCGGCCGACCCGACGCCCAGCGCCGTGGCCCGGATGCGGTTCGGGAACATCTCGCCGAGGAGCACCCACATGAGCGGACCCCACGTTGCACCGAACGACACCACGAACAGGTTCGCGAAGATCAGCGCGATGACGCCCCAGGCGCCCGGGAGCTGCGGCTCTCCGTTCACGATGGTCGCCTGCGAGAACGCGATCGCGACCATCGCGAGCGACACGAACATGCCCGAGGACCCGGCGACGAGCAGCGGCTTCCGGCCGAGCTTGTCGACCGTGAAGATCGCGATGAACGTCACCGCGACGTTGACGACCGAGGTGATGGTCGAGATGAGGAACGACTGCTCCTCCTTGAAGCCGACGGCCTGCCAGAGCGTCGTCGAGTAGTAGAAGATCACGTTGATGCCGACGAACTGCTGCAGCACGGCGAGGATGATCCCGACCCAGACGATCGGCTGCAGGCCGAAGCGGTTGCCCCGGATGGAGCCCTTCTTCTCGTTGGCTTCCTTCTCGATGCCGTCCTGGATCTCCTCGAGGCTGGTGTTGACCGTGTCGCGGGGGACGATCTTCTCCATGACGCCGCGGGCGTCGTCCTTCCGGCCCTTCGCGAGGAGGAAGCGCGGCGACTCCGGCAGCGTGATCGCGAGCACACCGTAGACGACCGACGGGACCACGCCGACGAGGAACATCCAACGCCAGGCCGCGAGACCCAGCACCTGCTCGGACGCGCCACCGGCGGTGACGGCGAACAGCTGGTCGGAGAGCAGGGCGGCGAAGATACCGAGGGTGATCGCGAGCTGCTGGAACGAGGCGAGACGACCACGGATGGCCTTCGGCGAGACCTCCGAGATGTACGCCGGCGCGATGACCGACGCGGTCCCGATGCCGAGACCGCCGATGAGCCGCCAGACCACGAGGTCCCAGGTGGCGAAGGCGAACGCGCTGCCGATCGAGCTCACGAAGAACAGGACGGCGGCCCAGAACATCACCCGGGTGCGACCCCAGCGGTCCGCGAGGCGGCCGGCGAAGTAGGCGCCGAACGCACAGCCGATCAGGGCGGAGGCGACCGCGAAGCCGCTCGCGGCGTCGGACAGGCCGAACTCGCCCTTGATCGCGTCGACGGCTCCGTTGATGACGGAGGAGTCGAATCCGAAGAGGAAGCCGCCGACCGCCGCCGCGATGGCGAACAGGGTGACCTTCCCCTTGAACGCACGGTCCTCGCCGTGCTGGGTGGACGTGTTCGACACGGTGCTCCAGGTTCTTGCCGCCGTGCTGGGTGGCGCACGGTGCCCCGGCGGTCGGCTGGTTCGCCGTCCGAGCGGCGTTGCGTGGTCCGGAGCGGCCCCGACTGTACTCCTCGGGCGGCGTGTGGTCATAACCGGTTCGCGGTCGGGGGGCGCTTCGTCGAAGCGCGCGCGTTTCGACGAAGCCCGCGTCGATCGACTGGTGTTCCGTCGCGCGCGGTGCGCTGGCGTACGCTCACCTGGCGCGCGTGCGGAGACGCGCGCGGCGCGCTTGCCGTCGGGC
>NZ_BACW01000469.1:0-5472 GCF_000333315.1 Curtobacterium sp. B8 | reverse complement strand
GGGTCGACGCAGCCGCGTCGTGGTGGTGTCGTCCGTGCCGTGGCGTCTGCGGTCGCGTCGACGTCCGGGGCCTGGTCACTTTCGGCTTCGGCACGGTGACGTCGTAGCCGTCGCGCCCGGCGTCGAAGGCTGCGTAGGTGCCGTGCGGCGTGAACTGCTGGGGCGCGGCTGCCGGAGCCTTGGCGAGCACGGCGGACTGCACGGCCGCCTGCGCGACGTCGGGCTGCATCGGGTTGAAGAGGGACCCGCCCACGAACCCGAAGACCGCGAAGAAGGACAGCGCCGGGATCGTCGCACGCTTGCGCATGAACGAGTTCACGCCGCGCATCGGCGCGTCCTGCGCGGGGGCCGTGACGGCCCGCGCGCGACGCTGCTTGACGATGCGGGGGTCGGCCGGCGTCCGCGGGACGGCGTGCGCGACCGAGGCGTCGGACACCCGGTTCGCCGCGACCGACTTCGGCGCGATCGCCACCGGACCGGTGACCTCGGGGACCGTCTGCGGAGCGGCCGTCGCGAGCGACGTGTCCGCGGTGAGGACCGAGGAGCCCACCGTGCGGGTTCGGTTCAGTGCCGCGCGGCGCTCACCCGAGACCGTGCGGTCGAGGTGCTCGCGAGGATCGCGGTCGGAGCTGGAGTCTGCCGTGTGCCTGCCCATGAGTCCGACCAGGATAACGGAAGCATCACGGAAAGCGAAGCACCGGTCACCCCGCGCGTCGTCAGCGCACGGCGAGCATGACCTCGACGACCGCGTCGAGGAGTGCGTCCACCTGTGCTTCGCGGTAGCCGCCGTGCTTCGGACGGAACACGACGGACCGGACCTCGGTCAGGCTGAGCGGCTTGCCGTCGCGGAAGTAGCCCGCGAGCCGCTCGGCGAAGGCGTCGACGTCCTTCGTGTGGTACCCGGTGCCGAGGAAGCTCGTCCGGGAGAACCGCTGGCCGTCCGGGCGCTCGAGGCGGGCGACGACGTCGGAGGCCTTGGTGCGTGCTTCGGCGTACCAGGCCTTCTGGCCGCTCGAGGCGATCTCGCGCTCACGCTCACGTGCGGCGAAGGCGTCCTCGAGGCGTTCGAGCGCGGCGTCGACGTGCGCGGTGGAGTAGCCGCCCTTGCGCATCGAGAACGCGGTCGCCCGGATCTTCGCGGCCTCGAGACCCGGCTCGGTGTCGTTCGCCGTGTAGGCACGACGTGCATCCTCGAGGAAGCGCTCGACCTCGTCGACGTCGTACCCGAGGGTCTTGCGTGCTGCGTTCGGGAAGGTGGTGGCCACGGCGACATTCTGCCAGGACCGTTCCCTGGTGCGACCTGGACGCGCGGACGGGGGCGCTCAGGCTCGCGCTCGACCGACGGCTGGCGGTCTGCGCTCGCGGCGCAGGACCGCGCTCGCGGTGCAGGACCGCGCTCGCGCCTCAGTGGTTGACGATGAGGTACAGCACGTAGGCGACCGCGGCCGACGGCAGGATGCTGTCGATCCGGTCGAGCAGCCCACCGTGCCCGGGGAGGAACGACGAGATGTCCTTGATCCCGAGGTCGCGCTTGATCATCGACTCGGTGAGGTCCCCCAGCGTCGCGGAGCCCGAGATCAGGACACCCAGGACCACCCCGGTCCACCAGGGCAGTCCGAGGAGCAGCCAGCTCACGATGATCCCGACGACGATGCTCGCGGCGACCGACCCCGCGAAGCCCTCCCCACGTCTTCTTCGGGCTGAATGCGCGGCGCCATCGGGTGCTTGCCGAGGTTGAGCCGGGTCGCGTAGGCCCCGGTGTCGACCGCGACGACCACGAGGATGAACGCGATCACCCAGAACTGCCCGTCCCGTTGTGCGGAGAGCAGGACGACGCAGGCGCCGAGCAGCGAGATGTACGCCTGCACGAACAACCCGTTCGTCAGGTCACGGACGACGTTCCCCGCAGGCGGCTTCGTCCGGCCCGTCGCGACCTCGACGAGCCGCCAGGCGCTGATCAGCACGATGCCGCCGAGGAGCGTGAAGAGCGCCGCCGCTTGACCGAACAGGAACGCCGCCGGGACGACCGCGATCGCCACGGCGACGCTCGGGATCCGCGGCACGTCGCGCCCGGCGAAGCGCATGGCGCTCGCGAGCTCGTACACGCCGACGCCGAGCAGGAACGCCGCGACCACCATGAACGCGGGCTTCCAGATGAGGAGCGCCCCGAGCATGACGACCGCGAACGCGAGCGCGATGCCGATCGCCGCGGGCAGGTTGCGCCCGGTCCGCGCCGTCAGTGCTTCGTTCCGCGCGTCGAAGTCCGCCCGGCGCTGCCGGATCGACGCCTCGAAGTCGGACCTCGCCGCCCGAGCCCGGGCGTCGAAGTCCGACCGCGCGGCCCGCGCCCGGGCATCGAGGTCGTGTCGGAGTCCGCGCTTGGCGGGTTCCTCGGTCGTGGGGCGCTCAGCGCCCTGGTCGTGACGACGCATCAGACCTCGAGGAGTTCGGCTTCCTTCTTCTTCAGCGCGTCGTCGATCTGGTCGACGTGCTTCTTCGTCACGACGTCGAGCTCCTTGTCGGCGCGGGCGATCTCGTCGTCCGAGATCTCGCCCTTCAGCGCGTCGAGGTCGTCCTTGGCCTTGCGACGGATGTTGCGCACGACGACCTTGTGGTCTTCACCCTTGCCGCGGACGAGCTTCACGAACTCCTTGCGGCGGTCCTGGGTGAGCTCCGGGATCGTCACGCGGACGACCTCGCCGTCGTTCGACGGGCTGGCGCCGAGGTTCGGGAACGTCGCGATCGCGCGCTCGATCTCCTTGAGCGCGGACTTGTCGTACGGCGTCACCACGAGGGTGCGCGCCTCCGGCGTCTGCATACCGGCGAGCTGCGCGAGCGGCGTCGGGGTGCCGTAGTAGTCGACCGGGATCTTCTGGAAGAGCGCGGCGTTGATCCGCCCGGTGCGGACGGTCGAGAAGTCGTCCTTGGCGACCTCCACGGCCTTCGCCATCTTCTCGGTGGCTTCGGTCAGGACATCACTGATCACGGTGGTTCTCCTTCGGTACTGCGTCGAGTCTAGTCAGCGGTCGAGGTCAGTTGCTGACCACCGTGCCGATGCGCTCGCCCCGGATGGCCGCCGCGACGTTGCCCTCGCCCTCCATGCCGAAGACGTGCATCGGCATGCCGTTGTCCATGCAGAGCGAGAACGCGGTGGCGTCGACGACCTTGAGGCCCTTGAGGAGTGCGTCCTGGTAGGTCACGTGGTGCAGCTTCTCGGCCGAGGCGTCCTTCTTCGGGTCGGCGGTGTACACGCCGTCGACGCCGTTCTTCGCGACGAGGACCTCGTGCGCGTCGATCTCCAGCGCCCGCTGCGCCGCGACCGTGTCGGTCGAGAAGTACGGCAGGCCCGCACCCGCGCCGAAGATGACGATCCGGCCCTTCTCGAGGTGCCGCTCGGCGCGCCGCGGGATGTACGGCTCCGCGACCTGGGTCATGCTGATCGCCGACTGCACGCGGGTCGCGGCTCCCGCCTGCTCGAGGAAGTCCTGCAGGGCGAGCGCGTTCATGACGGTGCCGAGCATGCCCATGTAGTCGGCACGCCCGCGGTCCATCCCGCGCTGCGAGAGCTCGGCCCCGCGGAAAAAGTCCCGCCGCCGAACACGATCGCGACCTCGACGTCCTGTGCGGCGGCCGCGATTTCCTTCGCGATCGTGCTGATGACGTCCGGGTTCACCCCGAGCGACCCGGCGCCGAACGCCTCCCCCGACAGCTTCAGCAGGACGCGGCGCCGTCCGGTCTTCTCGTTCGTCATGTGGTCGCACCCTTCGTCGAATGTCTCGTGGGAATCTACTCGCGCACCCCACGGCGCGCGAAAAACGGGGCCCGGAACCAGGTGTTGGTTCCGAGCCCCGTCACGGGTTCGTTACGCGCCGACCTTGACGCGGGCGAAGCCCTGGATCGTGATGCCGGCGTTCTCGGCGGCCTTCGCGACGGAGATCTTGTTGTCCTTCGCGTAGTCCTGCTCGAGGAGCGCGACCTGCTTGCGGTACGCGTTCAGACGACCCTCGACGATCTTCGGGAGGGCGGCCTCCGGCTTGCCCTCCTCGCGCGTGATCGCCTCGACGGTCGCGCGCTCCTTCTCGATGTCCTCGGCCGGGATCTCGTCACGGGTGAGGAACGTCGGGTTCGCGAACGCGATGTGCTGCGCGATCGAGCGGGCCTCGGCCGCGTTGTCACCCTCGTAGGCGACGACGACGGCGATCTGCGGCGGGAGGTCCTGCGACGTCTTGTGCAGGTAGATCTCGAAGGCCGAGCCCTCGACACGGCGGACCGTGCGGATCTCGATCTTCTCGCCGAGCTGCGCGGCGGCCTCGTTCACGACGTCGAGGACGGTCTTGCCGTCGACCTCGGCGGCGTTCGCCGACGCGACGTCGGTCGCGTCCGCGGCGGCGACGGCCGCGAGGACCTTGTCGCCGAGCGCGACGAAGCGCTCGTTCTTCGCGACGAAGTCGGTCTCGCTGGCGAGCTCGACGACGGTCGCGGCGCCGTTCGCGGCCGAGGCCACGACGATGCCCTCGGAGGTGGCGCGGTCGTCGCGCTTGGCGACGGCCTTGGCACCCTTGATGCGGAGGAGCTCGACGGCCTTGTCGTAGTCGCCGTCGGCCTCGACGAGCGCGTTCTTGGCGTCCATCATGCCGGCGCCGAGGTCGTCACGGAGCTTCTTCACGTCAGCAGCGGTGAAGTTTGCCATTGACTGGAGTCCTTTCTGGACTTGCGTGTGTGGGACGTGGAGAGGGGCGTTGGACCGGTCCGGTCCGACGCCCCCGGATGTCACTCGGCGGAGGTGGCGTCCGCGTTCTTGGAGGCCTCGGCGACGGGCTCGCCGATCTCCTTCTCGGCGACCTGCGCGTCGGCGTCGTTCTCCTCGACCGGCGTCTCGGCGGTCGGGGCCTCGGCGGCGGGCGCCTCGGCAGCGGCCGGCGCGGCCTGCTCGCCACCGAGGAGCTCCTGCTCCCACTCGGCGAGCGGCTCGGCCTCGTCCTCGTCGCCGCCGTTGT
This sequence comes from Curtobacterium sp. B8, assembly GCF_000333315.1. Taxonomy (NCBI): domain Bacteria; kingdom Bacillati; phylum Actinomycetota; class Actinomycetes; order Micrococcales; family Microbacteriaceae; genus Curtobacterium; species Curtobacterium sp. B8. The sequence continues at coordinate 475 of NZ_BACW01000469.1, read as the reverse complement.
GGCGGGTCTTGAGGCCCTCGGCCGCGGCGTCGGCGACGATGCGGGTCAGGAGACCGACGGAGCGGATCGCGTCGTCGTTGCCCGGGATCGGGTACGTGATCTCGTCGGGGTCGCAGTTGGTGTCGAGGATGCCGATGATCGGGATCCCGAGCTTCTGCGCCTCGTCGACCGCGAGGTGCTCCTTCTTGGTGTCGACGATCCAGAGCGCGCTCGGGGTCCGCGTGAGGTTGCGGATGCCGCCGAGGGTCTTGTGGAGCTTGTCCAGCTCGCGCTTCTTGATGAGGAGCTCCTTCTTGGTGAAGCCCTTCGTCGTGTCGTCGAAGTCGATCTCCTCGAGCTCCTTCATGCGCGCGAGGCGCTTGGAGACCGTCTGGGAGTTCGTGAGCAGACCGCCGAGCCAACGCTGGTTGACGTACGGTTGGCCGACCCGGGTCGCCTGCTCGGCGATGGAGCCCTGCGCCTGCTTCTTGGTGCC
>NZ_BACW01000470.1:0-1242 GCF_000333315.1 Curtobacterium sp. B8 | reverse complement strand
CCGGGATCGCCGCGACGACGAGCGTGACGATCGGGAAGATCCGGCTGAACAGCCGCAGCCGCTGGTACGCCCAGTAGTACCCGAGCTGCGCGCGCCACGCGAAGACGTAGAGCGTCAGCGTGATGAGCAGGACGACGGTCGCACGGAACCACACCGCCCACGGCACCGTCGCACCCGCCCGGGTGAGCAGCACGGCGACGACGATCGCGGTGAGGCCGACGACGGTCTCGGCGACGAGCAGCCACCGGATCCACCGGAAGGACCGGACGGTGTCGGGGTGCTCGAGCATGTCCTCGCGGATGACGTAGCCGCCCTGTCGGCCACCGGCGAGACGGTCGAGCCGGAGGCGGCACCACAGCCGGTCGGCGAGGTCTGGGACGGTCACCCCACCATGGTGCCGCATCCGACGGGGCGGGCGCGCACCGTGCCTCCCGCCCGGCGGTCGTGGCAGCGGCCTGGAGGCGCGGTGCGGGTCCGCCACGTGACCTGCGTTCGTCGTGCGGCGCGGGTCCGCCACCTGGCCAGCGTTCGTCGTGCGGCGTGGGTCCGCCGTGTGCCCGCGTGCCGCGGATCGCGACCGGTCCGCCGATTCAGACCGGCAGCAGGACGGCGGTGGCGACGGTGCGGCCGTCCCGGTCCCGCAGCTCCAGGGTCGTGACCGGGTCCGGCAGCCGGTCGGCGTCGGCCGCGGTGAGGACGAACCCCACGCCGCGCACGCCCGACGTGACGGTGCCCAGCTCGACGACGGCACGGTCGTCGGCGGTGAGGACGGCTGTCGACGCCGTCCTCGGGAGTCGTGCGGTGCCGACGACGGTGATGGTCAGGGTGTCGCCGTCCGAGGCGAGGACCGCGACGTGCCCGATCCGCCGGCCGTCCGACGACCGCAGCGGCCCGGCGACGGGCGGGACGCGGCGCCACCAGGCGTCCGTCCCCGCGCGCGGGCCGGCCGAACGCTCCGCGGGCTCACCGTCCGGGGACCCGGCGTCCGCAGGCGCTCCCAGCCGGTTCGTCGGGCCGAGCCACCCGGGCGCAGGCGACGCGGTCGCCGCACTCGCTTTGCTCTCGGCGTCCGAGCCGGAGCCGCGCGTGGTCGCTCCACCGTCCGGAGCACCCCCGACGACGACGACNGCGGTGGTCGCGACGGCCGCGAGCAGCACGCCCGCTCCCCCGGCGAGGAACCACCGACCGGCGGTCATCGCTCGGCATGCTCGCGGTGCGCGGGGGCACGGGACGTGACGGTCA
>NZ_BACW01000471.1:0-982 GCF_000333315.1 Curtobacterium sp. B8 | reverse complement strand
GCGGCGTCACGGGCGCCGGGCGCCCCGCCGCANGGACCGAGGCCGGGGCGTCATGGGCGCCCCGCCGGCAGGACCGCGGCCGAGGCGTCACGGGCGCCGGGCAGGCAGGACCTAGGCCGCGCCGCCCTCGGCGTACGGGCCGATCTTGCCCGTGCGCATGATGCGCTCGAGCAGCTGGTCGAAGTTCTTCGCCATCTCCTGCGCCGACTCACCCGGCCAGACGTGCAGCGGCTTCGCCGCACCCTGCGCCTGCTGCAGCGACGTGCGCTCGGGCAGCTGCGGCGACAGCACGAGCGGCCCGAACATGTCGCGGAGCTCCTTGATGCGGAACTGGTGCTCGAGCGACTGCACGCGCGCCCGGTTCACGATGATGCCGAGCGGCTGCAGGCGGGGGGAGAGCCCGCGTCGGATCTCCTCGATCGCACGGAGGGCCCGGTCGGCAGCGGCGACGGAGAACAGCCCCGGCTCGGTGACGACGGTGACCCGGTCGGACGCCGCCCACGCGGTGCGGGTGAGGGCGTTCAGCGACGGCGCGCAGTCGATGAGGACGAGCTCGTAGTCCTGCTCGACGTTCGCGAGGGCCTCTTCGAGCTTCCAGATGTCGCGGATCGACGGGTGCGGCCCGTCGAAGTTGATGGCCGAGGGCGAGCCGACCATGACGTCGATCTTGCCCTGGGAGCCCTTGGTCCACCCGGACGGGGCGATCGCCTGGCGGACGATCTTCTCCTTCGGGTTCTCGAGCACGTCGGCCACGTTCAGGTGTCCGGCGAGGTTGATGTCGAGGCCCGTCGAGACGTCGGACTGCGGGTCGAGGTCCACCACCAGCGTGCGCAGTCCCTTGGCGAACGCGGCCGAGGTCAGGCCGAGCGTCACCGTCGTCTTGCCGACACCACCCTTGAGGGAGCTCACGCTGAGTACATGCACGGTGAGCAACGTTACCGCGACTAGGGTTGTCTCACCTCAACCCGGGCTGAAAGGGACC
>NZ_BACW01000472.1:0-2088 GCF_000333315.1 Curtobacterium sp. B8 | reverse complement strand
ACCGCGACCTCGAGCTCGGTACCCGTGTAGGACTCCGGCGAGTACTCGTAGAACACCTGCGTGTCGTGCTGCAGGTTCGCCTCGGCCGCCTTGCAGAGCTCGGCACCGTGCACCGCGATGTCCACGACACCCTGCACGTCGGTGCGGAACACGACCTCGCGCTGGACGATCGACGTCGAGTTGTACAGGTGCACGATGGCCTGCTTCGCACCGTCGATCGCCTCGTACGTCCGGTTGATGAGGTGCTCCCGCGCCTGCGTCAGGACCTGGATCGTGACGTCGTCCGGGATCGCACCCTCGTCGATGAGGGAGCGGACGAAGTCGAAGTCGGTCTGCGAGGCGCTCGGGAACCCGACCTCGATCTCCTTGTAGCCCATGCGGACCAACAGGTCGAACATGGCCCGCTTGCGCTCGGAGTCCATCGGGTCGATGAGGGCCTGGTTGCCGTCGCGGAGGTCGACCGCGCACCACCGGGGAGCGCGATCGATGCGCTTGGTCGGCCAGGTGCGGTCCGGCAGCTCGACGCGGATCTGCTCGTGGAAGGGGACGTACTTGTGGATCGGCATCCCGGAGGGGCGCTGCGTGTTCTGCATCGATTCGTCGCTTTCGTCGTCAGGTGTGTGTCAGGCCACGACGGACTCCGCGACGAGGTGGGCCGTTGTGTCAGGCCTCGTCGCGGCAGCGAAGGAGGAGGAGTGCCGGGTACATCGGCTCCACCGTAGCACTGGTGTACCAACCGTGTGCAAGCGGCCGGGAGGCACGGGGCGGGTCCGCCACGCGCCTCCCGACCGGTGGTCGCCTCCGCAGGCGACGCGCGCGGCCAGTCGACCGCGAGCGCCTCCGCAGGGGCCGTGCGCGGTCAGTCGACCGCGAGCGCCTCCGTCGGGGGCACGCGCATCGCTCGGCGGACCGGAGCGATCGTCGCGACCACCGCGAGCACGAGCGCGCCGACCACCACGACCCCGATCGTCGCCGGCGGCAGGACGGGCGTGACGACGGTGCCCAGTGTGCCGAGGAGCGTCTGCCCGCCGACCCACCCGTAGAACACCCCGAGGACGAGCCCCGTCAGCACGGCCGCGACGACCATCTGGACGGCCTCGGTGACGATCATCCGGCGGACCTGCGCCCCGGTGAGCCCGAGGACGCGGAGGAGCCCGAGTTCACGTCGACGCTGCAGGACCCCGAGCGCCAGCGCGTTCACCACACCGACCGCGGCGATCACCGCGGAGAACCCGACGATGACGCTCACGACGACGTTGAGCTGCACGAAGAAGTCGCGCTGCGCCTCGACCGCCGCCGGCGTCGAGCCCGGCTGCCCCGAGACGACGGTCTCGAGCACGTGCTGCATGATCCCGAGCGCGACCGCGAACGTGACGAGCAGGGTCACGCCGATCACGAGGCCGATCGTCGCTCGCGAGGACCGCCCCGGCGCACGCATGGCGTTGCGTCCGGCGAGCAGGACCACCGGGTCCTTCGCGCCGATCCGTCCGATCAGCTGCAGGACCGGGGGCATCACGATCGTGGCCCCCAGTGGCTCGCCCCGGTCAGGATGGTCTCGCCGGTGCTCGCGCCCGTGTCGTCGAGCCGCAGGGTCCGTAGGAAGTCCGGTTCCGTCACCCGCCCATCCTACGAAGCGCTCCCGGCCGGCCCCGGTAGGATCCGAGGGACATGGGCATCACCTTCACGCTCCCCGACGCCGCTTCGCTCGGTGACCTCCGCACCTACCTCGGACGCGCCGCCCGGATCGAGGACGGCTCGGTGCGGCTCATCGCCGACTCCGGGGTCCTCGCGGTCTACACGGCGATCCTCTACCCCGTCGGGCTGCTCGACGAACTGCCCACGGTCCTCGGCCTCCGGACGTTCTCGCTCGCCGAGCCCGCGACGATCGACGCGGTCGTCCCGCTCGCTTCGCTGCAGGAGCGGCTCCGGCTGCTCGCCGAGGCCCAGGACGCCGAGCACGCCGAGGGAGCCGACCCGACGCGGGCGACCCCGATCGAGGTGGAACTCCCGCTCGAGGTCCACACCGTGACGTGGGCAGCCATCTCGCCGCCGCGCGGTGGCTGGGTGCCGCTGCCCGACGTGTCGGCC
>NZ_BACW01000473.1:0-7052 GCF_000333315.1 Curtobacterium sp. B8 | reverse complement strand
GGCCCGCCGGCCCGGCCCTTCCCGCCCCGGCCCGGCGCCCTCGGTTGCGTCTGCGCCTCGTGCCGGGCGCCTCGTGCCGGGTGCCTCGCGCCGGGTCAGCCGAGCGCGGCCAGCGCGGCCGGGATCGGCGTGTTGCCGCTCGTGACCTCGAACTGCACGCCGACCGCGAGGTCGTCGACGAGCGCGTGCAGCACCAGGGCCGCGACGTCCGCGCGGGGGATCGTGCCGCGCGGGACGGTGCGACCGACGTCGACGGTGCCCTGTGGCGGGGTGTCGAGGAGGCCGCCCGGCCGGATGATCGTCCACCGGAGGTTCCGGGCGCGGATGTTCGCGTCCGCCTCCGCCTTCGCGCGCAGGTAGACCTGGAACACGTCGGCGTCGCTGTGCGCGGGCACGACGGCACGCTCCGCGTCGTAGGAGTCCGCCGCCATCGCGGAGATCATCACGTACCGCTGGACGCCCAGGCGCTCCGCTGCGTCGGCGAGCAGCAGTGCGGCATCTCGGTCGACCGTGAGCTTCCGCTCCGCGCCGCTGTTCGGACCGGCGCCTGCGGCGAAGACGACCGCGTCGATGCCGCGGAGGCGCAGGGCGAGCTCGTCGTCGTCGAGCTGCTCGAGGTCTGCCACGAGTGCGGTCGCGCCCTGCTGCTCGACGTCCGGCACGTGTGCGGGGTTCCGGACGATCGAGACGGCGTCGTGTCCGGCATCGGTGAGCTGACGGGCGAGGAGGAGGGCGATCTGCCCGTGGCCTCCGGCGATGGCGATCTTCATGTGTCCGATACTGCCCGTCGCTTCCGGTAGACTTCCGGAGGCTCCTCACGTGACGCCATCCAGGCCAACTCCCCCAGGGCGGAAACGCAGCAAGGGTAACCGGGCTCTGGCGGGTGCGTGAGGAGTCTTCTCGTGTCCGGGGCGACCTGCGACCGGACCTGTGGACACGGCTGGTGGTGTCGGCGGTGCCGACTACCCTTGGGGGCGTGGTCACCGCCCTGTATCGCCGTTACCGGCCCGAGAACTTCGCCGAGCTGATCGGGCAGTCCCAGGTCACCGATCCGCTGCGCACCGCGCTGCGGACGAACCGGGTCAACCACGCCTACCTGTTCAGCGGCCCGCGCGGCTGTGGCAAGACGACGTCGGCGCGCATCCTCGCGCGCTGCCTGAACTGCGCCGAGGGACCCACGGACATGCCCTGCGGCGTGTGCCCGAGCTGCGTCGAGCTCGCGCGCGGCGGCAGCGGCTCGCTCGACGTGATCGAGATCGACGCGGCGAGCCACAACGGCGTCGACGACGCCCGTGACCTCCGCGACCGCGCCGTCTTCGCGCCCGCTCGTGACCGCTACAAGATCTTCATCCTCGACGAGGCCCACATGGTCACGCCGCAGGGGTTCAACGCCCTGCTCAAGCTCGTCGAGGAGCCGCCCGAGCACGTCAAGTTCATCTTCGCGACGACCGAGCCCGAGAAGGTCATCGGCACCATCCGGTCGCGCACCCACCACTACCCGTTCCGGCTCGTGCCGCCGGCGGCGATGCTCGAGTACGTCGAGCAGCTGTGCCAGCAGGAGTCCGTCGCGGTCGCGCCGGGCGTGCTGCCGCTCGTCGTCCGGGCCGGCGGAGGTTCCGTCCGCGACACCCTCTCCCTGCTCGACCAGCTCATCGCCGGGAGCGAGGACGGCGCGATCGCCTACGAGCGGGCCGTCGCGCTGCTCGGCTACACAGACGCCGCGCTGCTCGACGACGTCGTCGACGCGCTCGCCGTGGCCGACCCGGCATCGGCGTTCGCCGCGGTCGACCGCGTGGTGCAGACCGGGCAGGATCCGCGGCGCTTCGTGGAGGACCTGCTCGAGCGCCTCCGCGACCTCATCGTCGTCGCGGCCACGAACGAGAGCGCCGCGGCCGTGCTCCGCGGAGTGTCGCCGGAAGAGCTCGACACCATGAGTCGGCAGGCCGGCGTGTTCGGTGCCACGGGCCTCTCGCGTGCGGCCGACATCGCGAACCGGGCGCTGACCGAGATGACCGGCGCGACCTCGCCTCGGCTGCACCTCGAGCTCATGACCGCGCGCATCCTCGTGCCCGAAGCCGACGACAGCCAGCGCGGAGCACTCGCCCGCGTCGAGCGACTCGAGCGTCGCGTCGGGGTCGGCGACGCCGGTGGGCACCAGGCGGAGCCCGTCCGAGCCGCTCCGGCCTCCACCGGGACGCCCCGGGCGGCCGCTCCCGCGACGGGTCCGGCGAGCCAGGCGACCCCGGCCGCAGCGACCGAGCGGACCGCGCCGGCGGCAACGGCTGCTGCCCCGGCCACGACGGGTGCCACCGCGGCCACACCGAACCGGGACGTTGCGGCCCCCACGCCCGCGTCCGAGCCCGCAGTCGACCCCGCCTCCACGGTCCGTGACGCCACCGCGTCCTGGGCCGCCGCCGTGCCGAGTGCACCGGCTCCCGAGCCCGAGCAGACGCCGTCGGCTCCGCAGTCGGGCGAGCGTCCGACGGCTCCGGTGAGTTCCTCGTCCACCGGGCAGGGCACCGCCGTCGGCGACGAGCCGGCCGTGCAGCCCGTCGGTGTCGTCGGCTTCCAGCAGATGCGTGATGCGTGGCCGCAGGTGGTCGAGCACGTCCAGCGTGCGAAGCGTTCGGCGTGGTCGGTCGTGGTGACGGCGCAGGTGACCGCGTTGCGCGACGACGTGCTCACGCTCACGTTCCCGAGCCAGCAGGACGTCGCGTCGTTCAAGGAGATGTCCGACCCGTCGGCGAGCGTGAGCGAACTGCTCCGCGCGGCGATCCTCGACGTCCTCGGGATCCGCGTGAAGTTCGTGGCGCGTGGGCCGGCCGCGGCCGGGGCGCCGGTGGCGAGCACGCGGCAGGCACCGGCGCAGCGGCAGGCGACCCAGCCGCGGGGCACGCCGCCGCAGAGCACGCCGCCGCAGGGCACGCAGCCGCAGGGCACCCAGCAGCCGGACGCGCGGCAGTCGCCCTCGCAGCAGCAGCCGCGCACCCAGCAGCAGGCTCCGGCACCCCAGACGTCCGGACAGCCGGACCGCTCGTCAGCGCCCGCCCGGCCGTCCGGTCAGCAAGCAGCGAGCACGCCGGCGCCGGATTCCGGAGCCCCCGTCACGGAATGGGCCGTGGCCACCATCCCGACCGGCGACCCGACGGCCGGGGCGGTCCCCGAGTCCGTCGAGCCCACGTGGGCCGCCCCCTTCGGCCAGACCGAACCCGGCGCCACCGTGGCCCCCGCCGAGCCCCAGCGTCCGGCCGACCCCGCGATCGACGCCGCCCTCGCCGCGCAGCTCCGTCCCGCGTCGTCGTTCTCGGCCCCGTCGCCGACCGCGGCACCGGCGACGACCTCCGCTCCTGAGGCGCCCGCGGCCGGCACGACGACGCCGCCTCCCGCCGCCGCACCGACTCCCGCCGCCGCACCGGCAACGGCACCGGCCGTCGCGCCGGCGCCGGGACCGTCGGCCGACGTCCCGGTCGACGACTACCCGCTCGACGACGAACCGTACGACGACGGCGCGCCGTTCCCCGACCCCGGGTACGGGAAGTCCGGTGCGGCTCCGAGCGCCGACACCGACCCGAACGGCAACGCCCCGGCGACCGGCAACGCCGCACCTCCTGCGCCACGGACCGGAGCCGCGCCACGGACCGGAGCCGCGCCACGGACCGCAGCCGCGCCCCGGACGGCACCCGCACCGCAGGTCCGTCGCACCGCCGTCGCGGGACGCTACGGTGAGGCCGTCGTCCGTGAGATCCTCGGCGCCCAGTTCATCGAGGAGACCGCGCTCCACGAGGACGGTGCCTGATGTACGACGGCATCGTGCAGGACCTCATCGACGAGTTCGGGCGACTCCCGGGCATCGGCCCCAAGTCGGCGCAGCGGATCGCCTTCCACATCCTCCAGACCGAGTCATTCGATCCGACCCGACTCTCCGAGCTCCTCGCGGACGTCAAGGAGAAGGTCCGGTTCTGCGAGGTGTGCGGCAACGTCACCGAATCGGAGCGCTGCAGCATCTGCCGCGACCCGCGTCGCTCGCCGACCGTGATCTGCGTGGTGGAAGAGGCCAAGGACGTCGCCGCGATCGAGCGGACCCGGGAGTTCCGTGGTCTGTACCACGTCCTGGGCGGCGCGATCAGTCCGATCGACGGCGTCGGGCCGGACGACCTCCGCATCCAGCAGCTCATGACCCGGCTCGCCGACGGCACCGTGGACGAGGTCATCATCGCCACCGACCCGAACCTCGAGGGCGAAGCGACCGCGACGTACCTCAGTCGGCTGCTCGTCCCGATGGGCATCCGGACGACACGGCTCGCATCGGGTCTGCCGGTCGGGGGTGACCTGGAGTACGCGGACGAGGTCACCCTGGGGCGTGCCTTCGAAGGGCGTCGGCTGGTCGGTGGCTGACCGAGTCCGGCGGCTGCGCCGGACCGGGCACGCTGACGCACCGAGCCGGCCTGCCGGAGCCTGCCCGCTGACGCACCGAGCCGGCCTGCCGGAACCTGCCCGCTGTCGCACCGAGCCGGCCGCGCTGGCCCCACAGCCCGGTCGCGCCCCGGCAGCCACGCAGGATCCTTGCGTCGGCCCCCGCTCCGACGCAACATCCCGGAAACACCCTCTACGATTGTCGGAACCGCGCGGTCAGCGCGACCGCCCCGTCCCCAGGAGTACCAACCCGTGGCCTTGATCGTCCAGAAGTTCGGTGGATCGTCCGTCGCGGACGCCGAGAGCATCAAGCGCGTGGCGAAGCGGATCGTCCAGACGAAGAAGGCCGGCAACGACGTCGTCGTGGCCGTCTCGGCGATGGGCGACACCACCGACGAGCTCGTCGACCTCGCGCACTCGGTGACCCCGATCCCCGCCGGGCGTGAGCTCGACATGCTCCTCACCGCGGGGGAGCGCATCTCGATGGCGCTGCTCGCGATGGCGATCAAGAGCCTCGGCGTCGAAGCCTCGTCGTACACCGGCAGCCAGGCCGGCATGCTCACGGACGCGCAGCACGGCAAGGCCCGGATCGTCGACGTCACCCCGAAGCGCGTGCGTGAGGCGCTCGACGCCGGACACGTGGCGATCGTCGCCGGGTTCCAGGGCTTCAACCGCACCACCGGCGAGATCACGACGCTCGGCCGCGGTGGATCGGACACGACGGCCGTCGCGCTCGCAGCCGCGCTCGACGCCGACGTCTGCGAGATCTACACCGACGTGGACGGCATCTTCACCGCCGACCCCCGCGTCGTGCCCCGTGCCCGCAAGGTCGACCGCATCACCAGCGAGGAGATGCTCGAGCTGGCGGCGTCCGGCGCGAAGGTCCTCTACATCCGTGCCGTCGAGTACGCCCGTCGGCACGGCGTCACGCTCCACGTCCGCTCGTCGTTCTCCAACGCCGAGGGCACCATTGTCTACAACCCTGCAGAGGGGGAAACCGTGGAAGAACCGATCATCACCGGCATCGCCGGAGACCTCTCCGAGGGCAAGATCACCGTCGTCGGCGTGCCCGACACCCCGGGCAAGGCCGCCGAGATCTTCACGATCGTGGCCCGGGCCGGCGCGAACATCGACATGATCGTGCAGAACGTGTCCGAGGCCGTCACCGGCCGCACCGACATCTCGTTCACCCTGCCGAAGGACCAGGGGCAGGGCGTGCTCACCGCGCTCGAGGTCGCCAAGGCCGACATCGGGTACGAGAGCATCCAGTACGACGACCAGATCGGCAAGCTCGCGCTGGTCGGCGCCGGCATGCGCACGAACGCCGGCGTCTCGGCGCAGCTGTTCCGCGCCCTGCACGAAGCGTCGATCAACATCGAGATGATCTCGACGTCGGAGATCCGGATCTCGGTCGTCACCCGCGCCGACACCCTCAACGACGCCGTCCGCGTCGTGCACGAGGCGTTCGGCCTCGACGGCGAGACCGACGCCGTCGTCTACGCCGGCACCGGCCGCTGAGTCCGCACCTAGATCGACCAGGAGCACCACATGAGCAACCCCACCGTCGCCGTCGTCGGCGCCACCGGGCAGGTCGGAGCGGTCATGCGCCGGCTGCTCGAGGAGCGCGCGTTCCCGGCCGACCGCGTCCGGTTCTTCGCGAGCGCCCGGTCCGCCGGGACGACCCTGGCGTTCCGCGGCGAGGAGATCCTCGTCGAGGACTCCGAGACCGCCGACCCGGCCGGTATCGACATCGCCCTGTTCTCGGCGGGCGCGACCGCCTCGCGTGCTCTGGCACCGAAGTTCGCGGCAGCCGGAGCGGTCGTCGTCGACAACTCGAGCGCCTGGCGGATGGACCCGGAGGTCCCGCTGGTCGTGAGCGAGGTCAACCCACACGCGATCGACGACGCCCCGAAGGGCATCATCGCCAACCCGAACTGCACGACGATGGCGATCATGCCGGTCCTCAAGGTGCTCGACGCCGAGGCCGGGCTGCGTCGCCTGGTGGCCACGACGTACCAGGCCGTGAGCGGTTCCGGACTCGCCGGGGTCGAGGAACTCCTCGGCCAGGCACGTGCCGCGCTCGAGCAGGACACCGCTGCGCTCACGCACGACGGCTCCGCGGTCACGTTCCCGGAGCCCGTGAAGTACGTGCGCCCGATCGCGTTCGACGTCGTCCCGCTCGCCGGCAGCATCGTCGAGGACGGCCTCGGCGAGACCGACGAGGAGAAGAAGCTCCGCAACGAGAGCCGCAAGATCCTCGAGCTGCCCGAACTCCTGGTCGCCGGCACGTGCGTCCGGGTCCCCGTCTTCACCGGCCACTCCATCTCGGTGAACGCCGAGTTCGAACGTCCGCTGACGCCCGAGCGCGCGACCGAGATCCTCGCGAGTGCTCCCGGTGTCGAGCTCTCGGACGTCCCCACGCCGCTGCAGGCCGCCGGTCAGGACCCGTCGTTCGTCGGTCGGATCCGCGCCGACCAGTCCGCGCCCGAGGGGCACGGCCTGGCGCTGTTCGTGAGCAACGACAACCTCCGCAAGGGCGCCGCCCTGAACGCGGTGCAGATCGCGGAGGCGATCGTCGCACGTCGCACCGTCGCCGCGTAGCGGAACCCGGCCTGGCCCGGACCACCGGACGGACGGGA
>NZ_BACW01000474.1:0-4601 GCF_000333315.1 Curtobacterium sp. B8 | reverse complement strand
CGGTCGGACCATCGCCAAGGAGGTCGTGCAGGGCATCTTCTCGACGCTCCGACGTCGCCGCTGAGGGCAGGGTGCGGTCGACGCCGGGGCCGCACGACCGGGCGCGGTCGGCGCGGGGTGGGTTCGCCGAGCGTCCGCGGAGCTGGCTGGTCGGGCCCGCTGCGCGGCGGGTCGTCCGGGTCGCTGGGCGGCTGGTCGCCCCGCACGCTGAGCGGCGGGTCGTCCGGGTCGGCTACGCGGCGAGGAGGCCGGCTGCCTCGACGACCAACAGGCCGCCGACCACGAGCACGGCGACTGCACCGACCACGAGGACAGCACGGGACCGCTCGTACCAGGCGCGGCTCGACGGGAAGCGGCGTGCGAACTCGCGCGCCGAGATCGGGCGGGGTGCCTCGGACACGGTGACCCCGAGTTCGTCGACGACGCGGTCGAGGCCCGCATCACCCCACACGTCCGCGCGCATCCGGAACAGGTGCGACCCGTCGGACGCGAAGGCGACGAGCTCGCGGACGGTCCGCTCGACCGATGCGCCGAACGTCTCGACGAGCAGGACGCGGTCGATGTCGTCACGCGGGATCCGTCGGTTGCCGGTGACCACACCGTGCACGTCCACCGCCCTGGCGTCCACGCCGACGTACGCGGTGCCGAGTCGGACCACGGCGGTGCCGACGACCACGGCGAGCAGGACGACGATGCTCGCCATGAGCGCCCAGAGCCGGAACGGGAAGGACACCCAGACCAGGGCGACGGCGAGCGGGACGGCGGAGAAGACGATGCTGAGTGCGGTCGAGCGGACGAGGGCGCTCCGGGGGCGGACGACCAGGTCGTAGGTCCGGGCGCGCGGTCGTACGGTCGCCTGCGCAGTCATGTCCCCCACGTCGGATCCTCCTGAGATGCGGGCACAGCGAGTACCGCTGCCGAGCGACGCCCCTGCCACCCGTGTCCCGGGGCGACCCGTCCCGGGGTCGCCGTCAGGTCAGCATAGGCGACCGACGGGTACCGGGGACAGCCCGTTCCACCCCGTTCCGTCGTTTCGCGGCCACTCCATCGCTGACGGGGGGCGTCCGGGTCGGCCAGGTGGGGGACCCGGGCAACTCCGGCTCCCGCGACGGCTCGGGCTCCGGTTCTGGCGACGGCTCGAGTTCCGGTTCCGGCGGACGAGGGCCGGGCACGACGAAGGCGCGGGACCGGATCGGTCTCGCGCCTTCGTCGTGCGGGTGCTGCTGGCGGAGGATAGGGGATTCGAACCCCTGAGGGCTTGCACCCAACACGCTTTCCAAGCGTGCGCCATAGGCCACTAGGCGAATCCTCCAGGTGCCACCTCACGGTGACGACACCCCATGGTACAGGTCCGCGAGGGTGTGGATGACCACCGGCGTCCACAGGTGGTGACGCTCTCGGCTGGACCGACATGACCGGCGGATACCCTGGTGCCGTGTCGACCCGCATCTACATCACGTCCGCGGAGGGCCACACGGGCAAGAGCACCGTCGCCCTCGGAGTCCTCGAGACGCTCGCCCGCACGGTCGGCCGGGTCGGCGTGTTCCGACCGGTGGCGCGATCGGTCGACGAACCCGACTGGGTGCTCGAACTCCTCCTGCAGCACACCGCCGTGGGGATCTCGTACGACGACGCCGTCGGCGTGACCTACGACGACGTGCACGCCGACCCGGAAGCGGCACTCGCGACGATCCTCCGGCGCTTCGCCCAGGTCGAGCAGCAGTGCGATGCGGTCGTGGTGCTCGGGTCCGACTACACCGACGTCGGCAGCCCCACGGAGCTCTCGTTCAACGCGAAGGTCGCCACCAACCTCGGTGCCCCGGTCCTGCTCGTGCTCGGCGGCCGCGACGCCGCCGACCGCGGGGCACGGACGCCGGAGATGATGGCGCAGGTCGCCGACGTCACGACGAGCGAGCTCCGCGCGGCACACGCGCAGCTCCTCGCCGTCGTGGTCAACCGTGCCGACCCCGACCGGTTGGACGACATCGTGGCGAGCGTCGGGGCCGCCGTGCACGACGACCACGCGGGGGTCCCGGTGTGGGCGATCCCGGAGGACCCGGTGCTCGTCGCCCCGACGGTCCGGGCGCTGCTCGAGGCCACCGACGCGACGCTGATCCGCGGCGACGAGGCCCTGCTGGACCGCGAGGCGCTCGGCACCGTCGTCGCGGGCATGAGCATGGAGAACGTCCTGCCCCGACTCATCGAGGGCGGCATCGTCGTGGTCCCGGGCGACCGCAGCGACGTTCTCATCGCGATGCTGCTCGCGAACCAGTCGGAGACCTTCCCGAGCCTCGCGGGCGTCATCCTCAACGGTGGGTTCGAGACGGCACCGCAGATCACCCGGCTGCTCGAGGGGCTCTCGAGCTCGCTGCCGATCGCGCAGAACACCCTCGGCACCTACGACACCGCGCTCCGCATCACCCAGACGCGCGGGCGGCTCGCTGCCGACTCGCCGCGCAAGGCCGACCTCGCGCTGGCCCTGTTCGAGCAGCACGTCGACGCCGACGAGCTCCGCGACCGGCTCCAGGTCACGCCGTCCGGGGTCGTCACCCCGCTCATGTTCGAGCACGGGCTGCTCGACCGGGCGCGCGGGTACGGCACGCACATCGTCCTGCCCGAGGGCGACGACGACCGCATCCTCCGTGCGGCCTCGACGCTGCTGGCGCGGCAGGTCTGCCGGATCACGATCCTCGGCGAGCCGGCCACCATCCGCGCCCGGGCGACGGAGCTCGGCCTCGACCTCGAACAGGCGCAGCTGCTCAGCCCGTTCGACCCGGAGCTCCGCGAGCGCTTCGCCGAGGAGTACGCCCGGCTCCGGGCGCACAAGGGCATGTCCGTCGAGCTCGCCCGCGACACCGTGACCGACGTCTCGTACTTCGGCACGCTCATGGTGCAGCTCGGACTCGCCGACGGCATGGTCTCCGGTGCGAAGCACACGACGGCGCACACGATCCGTCCGTCCTTCGAGATCATCAAGACGCGGCCGGAGACCTCGATCGTCTCGAGCGTCTTCCTCATGGCACTCGCCGACCGCGTCCTCGTCTACGGCGACTGCGCGGTCATCCCCGACCCGACGAGCGAGCAGCTGGCCGACATCGCGATCTCCTCCGCGGAGACCGCGACCCAGTTCGGCATCGAGCCGCGCGTCGCGATGCTCAGCTACTCGACGGGCGACAGCGGCTCCGGGGCCGACGTCGACAAGGTCCGCGCCGGCACCGCGTTCGTGCGGGAGCGCCGACCGGACCTGCTCGTCGAGGGGCCGATCCAGTACGACGCCGCCGCCGACCCGACCGTCGCGAGCGCGAAGATGCCCGACTCCCCGGTGGCGGGCAAGGCGACCGTGTTCATCTTCCCCGACCTCAACACCGGCAACAACACGTACAAGGCCGTGCAGCGCTCGGCCGGTGCCGTGGCGATCGGGCCGGTGCTCCAGGGCCTCCGCAAGCCGATCAACGACCTGTCCCGCGGCGCGCTCGTCAGCGACATCGTCAACACCGTCGCGATCACGGCCATCCAGGCCGGCACCGCGGCGGAGTCCGCCTGAGCAGGCGACCACACCGTCGGCGTGCGCCGACACGACCACCGCGCCCCGTGCCTCCAGTCCGACCGAAAGGGACCCATCCCGTGACCGCAGCCCTCGTCGTGAACTCCGGATCGAGTTCGTTCAAGTACCAGCTCATCGAGCTCGACGACGAGCGCACGCTCGCCTCGGGACTCGTCGAACGCATCGGCGAGTCCGCGGGAGCGTGGAAGCACACGAACGCGATCACGGGGGAGTCCTCGTCGAACGACGCGGCGTCCGTGCCCGACCACGCCGCCGGGTTCCAGGCGATGCTCGACGCGTTCGGCAAGGTCGGCCCCGCGTTCGACGAGCACCCGCCGGCGGTCGTCGGCCACCGCGTCGTGCACGGCGGCACCACCTTCGACGCCGCGACCGTCGTCACCGCCGACGTCGAGCAGCAGATCGAGGACCTGTCCTCGCTCGCGCCGCTGCACAACCCGGCGAACCTCGAGGGCATCCGCGCCGCGAAGCAGGTCTTCTCGGACGTGCCGCACGTGGCCGTGTTCGACACCGCGTTCCACCAGACGATGCCCCCGCACGCCTACACCTACGCGATCCCGTCCGACCTCGCCGAGCGCTACGGGATCCGCCGCTACGGCATGCACGGCACGAGCCACAAGTACGTGTCCGAGCAGGCCGCGGCCTTCCTTGGACGCCCGCTGTCCGAGCTGAAGACGATCGTGCTGCACCTCGGCAACGGTGCCTCGGCCGCGGCCATCGACGGTGGGAAGTCGATCGAGACGTCGATGGGCCTCACGCCGCTCGAAGGACTCGTCATGGGGACCCGCTCCGGGGACCTCGACCCGGCCGTCCTCGTGCACCTCCACCGCGAGGCCGGGCTCGACTTCGACGAACTCGACGACATCCTCAACAAGCGCTCCGGACTGCTCGGGCTCACCGGCAACGGCGACATGCGCGACGTGCAGGACGCCGCGTCGAAGGGCGACGAGGTCGCCGAGGCGGCGCTCGCCGTGTACGGGCACCGGATCGGCCGCTACGTCGGCGGCTACACGGCACAGCTCGGCGGCCTCGACGCGAT
>NZ_BACW01000475.1:0-3103 GCF_000333315.1 Curtobacterium sp. B8 | reverse complement strand
CTGCACGTTGCGGCCTCGATCGGTGGCGCGCTCGCGCCGAACGTGGAGGTGCTCGCGCTGTTCCGCGTGCTGCAGGGCATGGGCGCCGCGGCCGGTGGTGTCGTGGCGATGGCGACCGTGCGCGACCTGTTCGGCGGCAAGCCGCTCGTGCGGATGCTCTCGCGCCTGGCCATGGTGAACGGGCTCGCCCCGATCCTCGCCCCGCTCATCGGGTCGCAGATGCTCCGGTTCGTGAGCTGGCACGGCATCTTCGTGTTCCTGGCCTGCTACGGCCTCGCCGTGGTGATCGCGTCCGTCCTGCTCATCGTCGAGACCCTGCCGCCGGCACGGCGTCACGAGGCGGGGCACTCCAGCGTGCGCCAGCGGTACAAGGCGCTGTTCTCCGACCGCATCTTCGTCGGCGTCGCGCTCATCGGCGCGATGGTGTTCAGCGGTCTGTTCTCGTACCTCAGCGCGTCGCCGTTCCTCTTCCAGGGGCTCTACGGGCTGAACGCGCAGCAGTACGGCCTGCTCTTCGCGGTGAACTCGATCGGCGTCGTGCTCGGGGTGCAGATCTCCTCCCGGATCGCGCAGCGCGTCGGCCCGCAGTGGATCCTCGCGTGCTCGACGGCGACCCTGTTCCTCGCCGCGGTCGCGATCATCGTGCTCGACCAGCTCGGCGCAGGGCTCGTCGGGGTGCTCGTGCCGCTGTGGTTCTTCATCGCGGCCTGCGGCTTCTCGTTCCCGCTCGTCCAGGTGATCGGACTCGCGTCGCACGGCAAGGAGGCCGGCACCGCCGCGTCCCTCCTCGGTGCCCTGAACTTCGGCGTCGCCGGGATCATCTCGCCCGTCGTGGGCCTGATCGGCATCACGACGGCGACCCCGATGGCAGCCGTCATGGCGTGCACGTCGGCCGTCGCGGTCGTGCTGCTCTGGACCGTCGTCCGACCGCGGACGGTCCCGGCGCTCTCGCACTGACGTCGGGCGGCGGGTCGGCGGTTCCGGCGGTCGTTCCGGTGCAGCGCGTGTCGTCGCTGTGGAGCGACGCCGCCGCTGTCGTCCGACGACGGCGGCGTCGTCTGACGACGGCGGCGTTGTCCGACGACGGCCGGGCCGAACCGGCGACCGCGCGCGTTCGTATGCTGAGCGGCATGAGCGACGCGGTGGAGCAGGCACGGGCGGCGGCAGCGGCGGCGAAGGCCGCAGCGGACGAGGCGCGGAGGCTGGCCGACGAGGCCGCGGCACGCGCCGAGGAACTCGCAGCCGCGCTCGCGGCCGCGTCGAGCGACCAGGCCGAGGCGCCGTCGGCGACCGTGCCCGTGCCCGTGCCTGCGCCCGCGCCGTCGACCGCGGTCAGCGGCGGGGACGCCGCGTCGGCGACCACCGGTCCGGGTGGGACGACGTCCGCGACGGATGCCGCGCCTCCCGGCAGTGGCACGCAGGGCGTCCCTGCGGACGTGACCGGACCGCTCGGCGCGGACGCGGTCGCCGCCGTCCGGGACGGCTACCAGGTGGACGGGAGCGCCCTCGAGCTCGGCGCACTCGTCAACGGTGACGCGCTGCCCGACGTCCAGGTCCGGATCCCGCTCGGCATGCTGAACCGCCACGGGCTCGTCGCCGGAGCGACCGGGACCGGCAAGACCCGCACGCTCCAGGTGCTGGCCGAGCAGATCGCCGCGAACGGCGTCCCCGTCTTCGCCGCCGACGTCAAGGGCGACCTGTCCGGCCTGGCGGTCCCGGGGACGGGGAGCGAGAAACTGCTCGCTCGGACGGCCGGCATCGGGCAGGACTGGAAGGCCGTCGCGAGCGAAGCGGAGTTCTACAGCCTCGGCGGACAGGGCACGGGCGTCCCGATCCGGGCCACCGTGTCGGGGTTCGGTCCGCTCCTGTTGGCGAAGGTGCTCGGCCTCAACGAGACGCAGGAGTCCTCGCTCGGTCTCGTGTTCCACTACGCGGAACAGGCCGGGCTGCCGCTCGTCGACCTCTCGGACCTCCGCAGCGTGCTCACGTTCCTCACCAGCGACGCCGGCAAGGCGGAGCTCGCCGAGCTCGGGGGACTGTCGAAGCAGACCGCCGGGGTCATCCTCCGTGAGCTCATCACCTTCGCGGACCAGGGCGCCGACCAGTTCTTCGGTGAGCCGGAGATCGACACCCGCGAGTTCCTCCGGACGGCGTCCGACGGGCGCGGCGTCGTGAGCCTCCTCGAGGTTCCGGGCGTCCAGGACCAGCCGCAGGTGTTCTCGACCTTCCTCATGTGGCTCCTGGCGGACCTGTTCAACGAGCTCCCCGAGGTCGGCGACCAGGACAAGCCGGAGCTCGTCTTCTTCTTCGACGAGGCGCACCTGCTCTTCTCCGGTGCATCGAAGGACTTCACGGACCAGATCGTGCGCACCGTGCGGCTCATCCGCTCGAAGGGCGTCGGCATCTTCTTCGTGACGCAGACGCCGAAGGACGTGCCGAACGACGTCCTCGCGCAGCTCGGGTCGCGCATCCAGCACCAGCTCCGCGCGCACACCCCGGACGATGCGAAGGCGCTCAGGGCCACCGTGTCGACCTACCCGACGAGCGACTACGACCTCGGCGAGGTCCTCACGTCATTGGCCACGGGGGAGGCCGTCGTCACCGTGATGAACGAGAAGGGTGCGCCGACCCCCGTGGCGTGGACGCGCCTGCGAGCGCCGGAGGGATCGATGGAGCCGATGCCCGCGGCGGACCTGGACGCGCGGGTGCAGGCATCGCCGCTCCTCGCGACCTACGGGACGCGGCTGGACCCCGACTCGGCGTACGAGATGCTCGCGCGCCGGATGGAGGCCGCGGCGGCCGAGGCGGCCGCCGCCGATGCCGAGAAGGCCGCTGCCGCCGCGGCTGCCGAGGCGGAGAAGGAGGCGGCCCGGGTTGCGGCCGCCGCCGCGAAGGAAGCGGCCGCCGCCGCGAAGGCGGCCGCCGCGAAGGAGCGGCAGGAAGAGCGGGACCGGTCGGCGGCGCAGCAGGAGTACGAGCGCGCGCAGCGGGAGTTCGAGCGGGCCGAGCGGGCGGCGGAGGCACGGCGGACGAAGCGGTCGAGCCCGCGGAGGACGACGTCCACGCGCTCGGCGGGGGATCCGCTGTCGGACCTGCTCGGGTC
>NZ_BACW01000476.1:0-6315 GCF_000333315.1 Curtobacterium sp. B8 | reverse complement strand
GCCCGCGACCGGTCTGTTCGCGTCCGTCCAGCAGGCCCTCGGCATCACGCCGGGCGCCGGTGTNCTGGNGAGCCCCGACCCCGCGATGATTGGCGTCGCGATCGCCACGGTCTGGTGGACCCTCGGGTTCAACTTCGTGCTCTACCTGGCGGGTCTGCAGGAGATCCCCCGCGAGCTGTACGAGGCCGCGGCGGTCGACGGCGCCTCGAGCTGGCAGCAGATCAAGTCGATCACGCTGCCGCTGCTCGGGCGCACCACGACGCTGGTCATCCTGCTGCAGATCATCGCGAGCCTGAAGATCTTCGACCAGGTGTACCTGATGACGAACGGCGGCCCGGGCATCTCCACCCAGGTCTCCCTGCAGCTCATCACGGGCGTCGGCTTCACCGACAACCGGCTCGGTGCCGCATCGGCGGCCTCCGTGCTCCTGTTCATCGTGATCGTCGCGATCGCGGTCATCCGGCAGGTCGCCGAGCGCGCCGCCGCCAAGCGAGAGATCGGTGCCTGACGTGACCACCACCGAGAGCCTCACCACCGCCCGTCCGAAGCTCCGCTCCGGAGTGTCGGCCGCAGCCCCCGCCAACGCCGCGAAGATCGGCGTCTCCGGCAAGGGCTTCAACATCGTGGCCGGGATCATCCTCGGCGTGTTCGCGATCATCTGGCTCATCCCGAGCCTGTTCGCCCTGAAGACGTCGCTGTCCGACAACGGCGTCGCCGCACTCGGGGCGAACGCGATCCTGTCGAACTGGAACCCGACGCTGCACTCCTACGCGGCGCTGTTCCAGGCCGGCGACATCTGGAACTGGTACCTCGCCTCGGGCATCACGAGCCTCGTGACGACGGCCCTCACGGTGCTGTTCGCCTCGATGGCGGCGTTCGCGCTGTCCCGGCTGGTGTTCCGCGGCCGCAACGTCGCGTTCCTGCTCATCATCCTGGGCATCATGATCCCGACGCAGGTCCTGATCATCCCGATCTTCCAGGAGCTCAACTCCGTCGGCCTGCTCAACACCTACTGGTCGGTGATCTTCCCGCAGGTGCCCGCCGTGATCGCGGTGTTCATCTTCAAGCAGTTCTTCGACGGCATCCCCCGGGAGCTCGAGGAGGCCGCGCGCATCGACGGCGCGGGCATGTGGAAGATCTACTGGTCGGTCATCCTGCCGCTGTCGCGTCCGGTCATCGCCGCGGTGGCGATCCTGACGTTCGTCGGCGTCTGGAACAACCTGCTGCTGCCGCTGTTCGTGCTGTCGAACCCGGACCTCATGACGATCCCGGTCGGGCTCGCCACGGTCCAGGGCAGCTTCGGTCAGCGCTACGCCGACATCCAGGCCGGCGCGATCCTCGCGGCGCTGCCGCTGATCATCCTCTACCTGATCTTCCAGCGGCAGATCGTGGAGGGCGTGACGGGGTCCGGTCTCAAGGGCTGACGCCACCAGAGGTCGGACGGGAGGCGCGGCGCCAGCTGGCACCGCGCCTCCAGTCCGTCGTCCGGTCCCGCATCCCATCGCGCGCGCTGTGGGAAAGAACGCGCACCCGCGTCACCGCCCGCCAGCGACCGCACGGCACCCCCGGCTAGCCTTGCTCGTCGTGACGCTCCCCCGCCGGCCCCTGCGCACCGTGCTCGCCACGGTCGCCGTGGCATGCGCGCTCGTCCTGGCGGGCTGCACGGGCGGGTCCGACTCCCCCACGCAACCCGACGGCGATGGCGGTGGTGGCGGCGCCTCGGGCTGGTCGTACCGTGACGCCACCGGCAGCACCGTCCGGCTCGACCGTGCCCCGGAGCGGATCGTCGCACTGGACGACGTCGCGATCTCCCTCGTCCGGTACGGCCTGCACCCCGTCGGCACCTTCGGTCGTCTCCCGATCGAGCAGGACGACCGGTGGTCCGGCCTCGACACGACGGGCATCACCGACGTCGGCTCGACCCCGGCCGGGGCCACGGCCGGGGACGGGTCCGACGGCATCGACGTCGACCGGGTCGCCGCGCTGCACCCGGACCTGATCATCACCACGGTCGCCCCGGTGGACGCCGCCGGCACCCTCCCGGAGGATGCGCCCGGGACGGGGATCGCAGACGCCGAGCAGCACGACGCGCTGGCTGCCCTGGCACCGATCGCGGAGGTCCGGTGGGGTGGCGACGGCGTCGACGTCCTCCGCGACGTGGCCGGGCTGGCGACGTCCCTCGGTGCCGAGCAGTCGGTGGTGGACGCCCGCGGAGACGGACTTCGACCGTGCGGCGAAGGCCCTGGAGTCCGAGACCCGCGACCACGACGTCCGGCTCACGGCGATGTACGCGGACCACGACGGCGTGTACGTCGCCCGCCCCGACGACGACCCGGCGCTCCAGCTCTGGGCGTCGCACGGCGCGGACCTCACCGTCCCCGGGCCGAAGGGCCACTACTGGGGCGTCTACTCGTGGCCGAACGCCGGCAATGTGGGCGGTGACGTCCTGCTGCTGTCCGACGAGGGCTACCAGGTCGAGGACCTCGAGCGGCAGGCGACCTTCGCGGGCCAGCTCGCGCTCGTGGCCGGTCAGGTGCACCCGTGGGTGCGGCCGGTGTTCGACTACGCCTCGCAGGCGGCCGCGATGGAGCAGCTGACCGGCTGGATCGCGGCGAGCGAGCGCCTGGAGCGGTAGCGCCCGGCGGCAGCGCAGCGGAGACCCGGGTGAGCCCGTGCGCCGTACGCACGCCACGGCCTACCCCGCCGGGTACGCCGCGTTCACCGCCTCCTGCGCCTGCTTCCACACCGCAGCACGCGCCCCCGCGTAGGTCCCGCCCTGCCCGTTGCCGACGTACCGGAGGTTGGTCGTGCCGCCGTCGGTGTTGCCCTGCCAGTAGGCCGTCACGACCCGGCTGGTCCCGCCGACGAGCCACACCTGGTCGGCGACGTCGGTCGTGCCGGTCTTCCCGAACAGCGTCATCCCGTCCGCGGTCTGGCCGCCGGTCGCGGTGCCGCCCCGGAACGCACCCTGCATCACCTGGAAGGCCGTCGCCGCGACCGCCGGCGAGAGCACCTGGCGACAGGTCCGCGGCTGACCGCCGAGGTCCTCGCCCGACCGGTCGGTGACCTGGTCGACCACCACCGTGTCGCAGCGGACCCCGCCGTTCGCCACCGCGGTGTACGCCGACGCCATGGTGAGCGGGGCGATGCTCTCGGTGCCGAGGATCGACGCCGGGTTCGCGGGCACCTTCCCGCCGGTGGCCAGGTGCACGCCGAGCCGCGCGGCCACGTCGCGGATGTCGCACAGGTCGAGCTGCGCCGCCATGGACACGTACGCCCCGTTCACCGACTGCGCCGTGGCCTCCCGCACGGAGTACGGACCCGTCTGCGCGGGCGAGTCGTTCCGGGGGTTCCAGGCGGCGTCGATCGTCCGTCCGCACTGGGTCCACGTGCGCTGCTCGTGCCGGGTCCCGTCGACGACGGTGTCGGGGCTCCGCCCGGCCTCGAGCCACGCGAGCAGGGTGAACAGCTTGTACGTCGACCCGGGTTGGAAGCCGCGGGCGTCACCGAGCGCCTCGTCGACCGCGTAGTTCAGCGACGTCGACCCGCGCGGCGCCCCCGCGGAGCGGTCGTACGCGGTGTTCTGCGCCATCGTGAGGACCCGTCCGGTGCTCGCCTCGACGGAGTCGAACGTCGCCCCGAGCGCGAGGGCGGGGTCGGTCGCGGGGTCGTACCGGTCGAGGAGCGCCTTCTGCTCGGCGTTCCGGTCGAGGTCGATCGTGGTCTGGACGCGGTAGCCGCCGGTCCGCCACGCGGCGTCCCGCTCCGCCTGGGTCGCGCCGAGCTGCGGCAGCGCACGGGCCACGCGGACCGCGTGCTCGCAGGCGTACTCGGCTCCGGGCGGAGCGGTCCCGCACCCCTGCTTCGGCGCGGTGCGGTGCACGTACTCGGAGGGCTTCGACGCCAGCGCGGCGCGCAGTGCGGCATCCGACAGGTGTCCCTGCTCGTGCATGGCCCGGAGGACCACGTCGCGCCGCGCCTGGTTCGCCGCGAAGTGCGCCGGGGTCGAGAGGTCGCGCCGCTCAGGCCACTGCACGATGGCGATGAGCGACGCGGCCTCGGCCGGGCTGAGGTCCGTGGCGTCCTTGTCGTAGTAGTGCTGCGCGGCGGCCTGGACGCCGTAGGTCTGGTCGCCGAAGTAGGCGATGTTGAGGTACGAGGTCAGGATGTCCCGCTTCGAGTACTGCTTCGCGAGCCCGATCGCGAGCTTGATCTCCTCGAGCTTCCGCTGCGGTGTCCGCGCGGTGGCCTCGGCGATCGCTGCATCGGCCTCGGCGGCGGGCAGCTGCGACGCCTGCTCGATCTTGATGTTCCGCACGAGCTGCATGGTGAGGGTCGATCCGCCGGACCCGCCCTTGCCGTGCGCGGCCGCCACGCTGACCAGGCTCCGCACGAGCGATGTGGCGTCCACCCCGCCGTGGTCCCAGAAGCGCTTGTCCTCACCGTCGACGGCGGCGTGGCGCAGGGTCTCGCTGATCCGGTCGTACGACAGCTGCTCGCGGTTCCGGTCGAAGACGTCCGCCAGGTGCACGGGCTTCCCGCCCCGGTACGCCCACACCTCGTTGCGGCTCGACAACTCGCCGACCTCGATGTACTCCGGCAACGACGAGAACGTGTCGATGGCGGTGGTCGCCCCGAACCCGGCCAGCGCGACGGCCGGCGTCACGCCGACCCCGACCAACAGACCGGCGAGCACGCTGCCCCCGACGAAGCCGCCCACGGCCCCGATCGCTCGTCCGAACGTCATGTGTCCCCCTCGTGCACCGCGGATCGGTGCGTCCGGACCGCAACCTGTCCCCGCCGTCCGGACGACCGCCGGGATTCCCCGGGGGAATCCCGGCACGTGACCTGGGAGAGTCCCGGATCGGTACGGATCGTTACCACGGCACGGCCTGGAGGCCCGTGGCGGCGCCGCCNCGGGCCTCCAGGCCGTCGAACGGTCACGATCCGGCAACGGGCGGCGCCGCCCCGCCGCGCCCACGCTCCGCGGAGCGGGCGGGGCGCCACGAGTAGCCTCGACGGATGGCGGGGAACGGATGGCGCGAGGACGTCCTGGGGGCGCCGTTCGAACGACTCGAACTGCCCCTCGGCGAGGACCGCGAGGGTCCCGTGGTGGCCACGCTCGTGCGTCGGCGACACAGCCCCACGGACACCCTGCTCCAACCGCGCGGACCCCTGCACGGCGTCGACGTCCTGTACGTGCACGGCTGGTCCGACTACTTCTTCCAGGTCGAGCTCGCCGAGCGCCTCGAACGGCTCGGGGCCCGGTTCCACGCGCTCGACCTCCGCAAGTACGGGCGGAGCCTCCGG
The DNA here is from genome assembly GCF_000333315.1 of Curtobacterium sp. B8. Lineage (NCBI taxonomy): Bacteria > Bacillati > Actinomycetota > Actinomycetes > Micrococcales > Microbacteriaceae > Curtobacterium > Curtobacterium sp. B8. Next base: position 1,005 of record NZ_BACW01000476.1, on the reverse strand, counting down.
CCGCACCAGACCCCGGGTGACGTCGGTGACCTCGCCACCTACGACGAGGACATCGCCGCCGCCCTCGACGCGATCTCGACCGAGCACCGGGGCGGACCGCGACGGCGCCTCGTGCCGATGGGGCACTCGACCGGCGGGCTCACGCTGTCCCTCTGGGCAGCGCGGCACCCGGAGCTCGTCGACGGCCTCCTGCTGAACAGTCCGTGGCTCGAGTTCCAGGGCGCCGCGATCGGACGGGCGCTCATCGCCCCGGTGCTGAAGCTCGGCGCCCGCCGGAACCCGCTCGCACCGATGCCCGCCGTCGACCCGGGCTTCTCCACCCGCACCGTGTCGGCCGCGGGCGAGGGCTCGTGGACCTACGACCAGCGCTGGCGTCCGGAACGCGGGTTCCCACTGCACCCCGGGTGGCTGTCCGCGGTCTTCGACGGCCAGGCCCGCGTCGAGGCCGGGCTGGGGATGACCGTCCCGACGCTGGTGCTCCTCAGCGACAAGAGCATGTTGCAGCCGCGGTGGGACGAGGGCATGGCGCACGCCGACGTCGCGCTGAACGTGGACGTCGTGGCGCACCGGGCGCTCTCGCTCGGCGACGAGGTCACCGTACGGCGGCTCCGGGGCGCCCTGCACGACGTCGTGCTCTCGGAGCCCGCCGTCCGCGAGCAGGCGTACGACGCGATCGGGCGGTGGGCGCACGCGCTGCCGCGCTGAGCGACCGCACTGGCCAGCCGCGCCCCGTCTCAGGGCTGGATCGACACCCAGTCGATGAGCACGTGCCCTGCCTTGCCCCGGTTGCCGATCTGGAACGTGTAGCGGTGCGGCGTGGTCGGGACCGACTCGGTCACGGTGTCGAGCAGGACCCCGTCGAGGAAGTAGCTCACCGACTTCCCCGGCACCCAGACCGTCGTGTAGGTGTGCCAGTCCTCCCAGGAGGCGTCGGTGCGGATCCGGTAGGCCTTGTCGGCGTGCCCGGGGACCATCGAGTGGTGGAAGACGTCGGGCTTCCCGGAG
>NZ_BACW01000477.1:0-3424 GCF_000333315.1 Curtobacterium sp. B8 | reverse complement strand
AACCTCCCGTCCGCTGCTGGTCCGGTCGGATCGTCAGCCGATGCGGATCAGCTTCTTGTTGACGAACTCGTCGGCCCCGAAGGGGCCGAGCTCCCGGCCGAAGCCGCTGGCCTTGACGCCGCCGAAGGGCAGCTCGGGGCTGTCCGCACCGACGATGTTGACGTAGACCATGCCCGCCTCGATCCGGTCCGCCACCCGCAGCGCCTGCTCCGGATCGGTCGTGAACAGGTACGAGCCGAGGCCGAACGGGGTGTCGTTGGCGATCGCGATCGCGGCGTCCTCGTCGGCGACGCGGTGGACGGCGGCCACCGGGCCGAAGAACTCCTCGCGGTACGCGTCGTTGTCCGGGGTGACATCGGTGAGCACCGTCGGCGTGAAGGCGTTGCCGCGGCGCTCGCCACCGGTGACGACGCTGGCGCCCTGGTCGACCGCGTGGCGGAGCTGCTCCTCGAGGCGGTCCGCCGCGGTCGGGGAGGAGAGCGGACCGAGCTCGGCGCCGGAGACGCTCGGGTCGGTCGGCTCGACGGTGGACATGGCGGCGGTGAACTTCGCGAGGAAGTCGTCGTACAGGTGGTCGGCCACGAGGAAGCGCTTCGCGGCGTTGCAGACCTGGCCGTTGCCCTCGAGGCGGGTGGCGACGGCGGACTCGACCACGGCGTCGAGGTCGTCGGTCGAGAGCAGGATGAACGGGTCCGACCCACCGAGCTCGAGCACGACCTTCGTGAGGTTGCGGCCGGCGATCTCGGCCACCGCGGCACCGGCGCGGGCGGAGCCGGTCAGCGAGACGCCCTGCACCCGCGGGTCGGCGATGACGTCGGCGACCTGGTCGTTCGTGGCGAAGACGTTCGTGTACGCCCCCGCGGGGAAGCCGGCGTCGTGGAAGACCGCCTCGATCGCGAGCGCGGACTCCGGGCACTGCGGCGCGTGCTTGAGCAGTACCGTGTTGCCGATCACGAGGTTCGGGCCGGCGAACCGGGCGATCTGGTACGCGGGGAAGTTCCACGGCATGATGCCGAGCAGCACGCCGACGGACGACTTCCGGACGAACGCGCTGCCCTCGCTGCCCTCGGCCAGGGTGATCGGCTGGTCCGCGAGGAACTCCTCCGCGTGGTCGGCGTAGTAGTCGTAGATGTCGGCGCAGAAGTCGACCTCGCCGTAGGCCTGGTCGATCGGCTTCGCCATCTCGCGGACGATCGTCGTCGCGAGGGCCTCCCGGCGTTCGCGGTAGAGCTCGGCGACGCGGTGCAGGAGCGCAGCCCGCTCGGCGACGGTGCTCGACCGACCCCAGGCGGCGTGCGTGTCGTCGGCCGTGGCGATCGCCTGCCGCAGCTCGTCGTCCGTGATCGTCGGGAAGGTGGCGAGGACCTCGCCGGACGCCGGGTCGGTGACCGCGTAGGTGGTGGCGGTGTCGTTCATCGTGTCTCCTGTCCGTGCTCGTCGGTGAGCTGCTTGTTGACGCCCGTGACGGGCTGGTTCTCGTCGAAGCCCTTCGGCTGCACCCGGAAGCCCTTCGTGATGACCAACAGGTACACGAAGCCGATCGCGGCCCAGACCCCGCCGGCGATGAGCGCGTCGGCGTGCAGCTGTGACCAGAGAACACCCGTCAGGAGCATCGCGACGCCCGGCAGCACGATGTACGTGAAGCAGTCGCGGACGGTCCGGCGGCGGCCCTCACGCCACGCGAAGTGCACGATGACCGTGAGGTTGACGAAGGTGAAGGCGATGAGGGCGCCGAAGTTGATGTACGACGAGATGGTGTCGAGCGAGAACGTCATCGCGAGGAGGGTCACCGCGCCGACGATGACGATGTTCGGGATCGGCGTGCGGGTCTTCGGGCTGACGTAGCCGAAGACCTGCTTCGGCAGGACGTTGTTCCGTCCCATCACGAGCAGCATGCGGGCGACGCTCGCGTGCGAGGCCAGCCCGGATGCGAGGGCGGCGACGAACCCGGCGGCGACGAGGATCGCCTGGAACACCGGGCCGCCCACGAGCAGACCGATCTGGGGGAGCGGGTCGTCCGTGAACTCGCCGAAGGGCGCGTTGGTCGGGAAGCGGAGCTGCGCGAAGTACGCGGACACGAGGAAGATCAGTCCGCCGAGCAGGACGGTCATCAGGATCGCCTTCGGCATGATCCGGATGCTCTTGGCCTCTTCCGTGTACATCGTCACGGCGTCGAAGCCGATGAACGAGAAGCAGACGACGGTCGCACCGGTGAGGAGTGCCGTCATGGTGACGCCGTCGTGGACGAACGGCTCGGGACTCACGATCGTGCCGGCACCGGCGCCGCGGGTCAGCTCGATCACGGCGAAGACGACGAAGGCGATCATCGCGAGGATCGCGCCGACGAGCAGCACCATGTTGAGGTTGGAGGTGCCGCGCATCGACAGGCAGATCACGGTCGTGACGAACAGCGTGTAGACCACGACCGTCACCCACGCGGCCAGTGCCGGGAAGACCTGCTCGAGGTAGAGCCGGATGATGAGCGCGTTCACCATCGGCAGCAGCAGGTAGTCGAGCAGCGATGCCCATCCGACCATGAAGCCGGCGTTCGGGTGGATCGACTCCCGCACGTACGTGTAGGCCGAACCGGCGGCGGGGTAGACGCGCACCATCTTCCCGTAGCTCACCGCCGTGAGGAGCATGATCACGAGCGCGACGAGGTACGCGCTCGGCACCGCACCGTTCGTCTCGTCGGAGACGATGCCGAAGGTGTCGAACACGACGGTCGGGGTCATGTAGCCGAGGCCGAGCCCGACGATCGCCCAGAGGCCGAGGTTCCGCTTCAGGGACCCGCCCCGCGCGGTGGTGGGCGGCGCGGTGACCAGGGTGGGTGTTGCCAAGGGAGTTCCCTCCTGCTCGCGGCACTGCCGCGGGGCCGGGGCCGGGGCGACGGTGCCCCGGCCGGTGCGGGTACCGGCCGCCCGTCGGGTGGTCCGGTTCGCCGACGATACCGACGTCGAGGCACCCACCTGACTCGACGCCGAGTACACCGTGCTGACGGTGCTTGTACGTCATGTCGCTTGCTCGGAGGACGCCAGACGGTCGCTGTGAGCCGGATGGGGAGGACGCTCAGCCGTTCGGTCCCGGACGGCAGCCGGTTCCCGGACCCGGTCCCTACGCTCGCGGCCGAAGCGGACCGTTGCCGGAACGCACGGAGGACGAGGACGACCGATGGCACGCACACCCACCACACCCCGCGCACGACGTGGCGGAGCACTCCTCGCCGGGGGACTCGGCATCGGGCTCGTCGTGGGGCTCGCCGTCGGGGGGCTCGCCGTCGTCGGGCTCGGCGGCTGGAGTGCGAGCCACGCGGTGGCGGTGTCGGGCGGGCAGGCAGCGGCGACCTCCACCGCGCGGGCGCAGTCCTCGCCGCGACCCGTCCCCACGTACACACCCGTCCCGACCTCGTCCCTGGGCATCCCCG